>NC_011564.1 GCF_000010645.1 Candidatus Azobacteroides pseudotrichonymphae genomovar. CFP2 | reverse complement strand
TTAAATAAATTTGAATGCACAAATATTAAAAAAAATGTACCCGATCCGTGATTTTTTATACGAAAAATGTACCCGATCCGTGATTTTTTATACGAAAAATGTACCCGATCCGTGATTTTTTTATTCAACTTTAACGATATAACCTACTGAATACCAGTTGCTAACATCTGTTTTTTTTGCAAGTGATAAGTTATATCAATAATAAGTTAAAACAATCATAAGTAAATTGTAGCAAATTTTTAAATAATCAAAAACCGAAAATCAGAACTCATAGAACCTAAACAACTAAAAAGAAAAATTACCCTACTTTCGGCGACTCCCCTAAAAAGAAAAGATTGATAGATGTCCTATTCCTGTTGTAGGAATGCCATACGAGAACAAGATCTTATTTAACGCAAAATAAGGCACCATAGACGACGCATTATTGCGAAGACATATAAAAATGCTACCAAACAGAGAAAATGCAAGGAGGATACCTTAAAATGCGAAATACAGGAACTCTATTTCTCATGACAACTGTTTCAGTTTCTCTATCGCCTTTTCTATATTTCCCTTGCATGATTGAAGCAATTGGGTCAGGTAAGAATGCCCGCCGTTCATCAATACAGAATTTGTTAGTTTCTCTAATTCTTTTCCAGAAAACTTATATACGCTATCCAAAACAATACGAATACTATCCCGTTCCACATCATCCCTGTATTGTTGGCTTATTTTTTGTCCTGAAGGAATATTGGATAATTGTTCCGGTTGATACACTGGGGTAATAGTGATTCCTATCACCTTTTTCTTTCCTCCTTGGGGGTTATGTTTATTCTCATAATCCAACTCATAGACAAAACTATACGGAGCATTCTGATCCAACTCTTTCTTTGCCTGCTCTACAACTCGTGCAAGGAAATTATTCATTTTCATGTATTTGTTGCCAAGTTCTAGTACAGTTCTTATCTTCTCTATATTGTAAGTTATCGGTTTATTCTTCCCTTTGATAAGTTCATAAAAATGACGTGCATAGATGCTTCTGAAAGATATTACCGCTTCTAGTTCCTTCTTTTGATTCACATGTGGAAGATGTAACAATACTTCGTATATCTCTCGACGTAAGAGAAGGTGTATATCGTTCGTATTCTTATCTATTCCCATGTAATAAATAAATGGGAAACGTATCAATCGCTCTCCGTCTTCATGCTGTATCATTCGCTTCTGTAAGTTATATATAGCCTTTTTTGTCTGTATAAAATTCTCTCCTTCTTTTAAAGAGAGGATAATCTCTACGTATCCATTAGTGTTCTTTCTAAGAATAAAATCCTTGTTTTGTTCTTCCTTATCCAGTTGGAAGCATTCGACCAATCTATATAGAACATGTTTCTCATCTTCAGAGAAAGGGTGCTTCGATACTGACAGTAGATAGGACTGAATAAATTTGCTAGGAAGATGTACCTTCTCTTGGGACATAGAAAGGTCATCGATAGTATTGGTATCAACCTTTTCCACAACCTTAGCTTCTATCGGTTTTCTTCTCATAATGAAGGATAATAACCATTCTCTCCATGTACTCATAATTTGTAATATCAAATGGGTCTGATTAATATAAATATCTATCAAAAATAACAAATACAAGAGAATGTATTCATTGGTAGAATTCCAAAATGTAGCTATTGATAATAAAAACAGACTAAAACGTATCATTACATAGATAGAAAGGCTGTAAGTAAATACACCTATTGTTAACATTCGTATCTAAACCTTATAAGTTACCCGTGTAACTTAAAGTTTTACTTTAATCCACTTCTTCTGTAAAAAGAGTAATGAATATTATACCTATCTTTAACAGTGCATGCTATATAAACTTAAGAAGTAACAAGATCATGGAAATAGTAAGAGAGAGAACTGAAAAAAAAACGGATAAGGATTATCAATTGAATATTGACCCCAATCTTTTACCGATTGATTTAGATATGAAAGGAAATACTGAAACAGAAAAAGAAGATCCGTACTTGTATTCTATGGAAGAGCTTCATCAGTCGATAGAAGAAGCCAGTCAAGCATCTCGAGAAGGGAAATGCATACCCTACGATGACAAATCCTTGATGGAAGAGATAGACCAGATGATAGAGAGGATGGAGGCAAGAGAAAGAGAAAAGTAATGTGAATGGTAAGAAAGCTTATATTGTGAGATTGCCTCAGATGCTATAGAGGAGTTAGCAAGGCATGAAAAAGATAGTAATCCATCTTGTTTAGATAGAATCAAACGTATGCTAAATGATTTAGCTATTAACCCTCGAAGATATGGAATTGGAAAGCCTAAACCTTATAGAAAAACCAGGCAAAGTAAGGGTAACTAATCTATGGGGACATTATGATGATAAATAAAGTACGATAATTTTTATTACCTTCGGACTAGCAATTATTTCCAAATTTATTTTTTTTAGCTATTGTCAAGAGAAGTCAGCATAGTTTTGCTGGCTTTTCTTGTTTTGTTTTAAAGATTTCTATATTCGTTCCTTGTTTATTCATTGAAGACAATGGTGGCGGGGAAGTTATGATAGCTTTTCCGCTTCTTTGTTATTAGATCTATCCTTTTAAACCAACCATTCCCTTCCTCAAGTATCAAAGTCTATTTCAAAAAGCGAAATAATTTCAGATCTTTGGACAAATCCTAATGAATAGAATGTCACCCCATATCGTTTTTGCTGATGAACGATTATTTTATTGAAATAGAAGAAGATAGAGGCTTATCCCGTGATGAGTTGATCAGTCAATGTAACTTTGACAAGCTTAGGGATTCCTTAGTCATCACGCCTAACACGAAACAACAGGTTCGTTTTAAGTCCTGGCAACTTAAACTCTTTCTTAATGAAGACTACTCAAAAGGATGCAGGTATAAATACAGTTATGCAGAGGACACCTTTGATCCGATTAGACTTAGGAAAGGGAAAAGATAGTTCCCATTTTAGCTCTCTGTGTACATCATAACGACAAATAACTGTAAAAAAATAAAAAGGTATAGAGTATGATGGAAGAGAAAAAGAATTGCAAGCTAGAAGCCTTTGATAGCCGTTGTTGTTCATTTTGTTCTCGTTCTTCAGAGTGTCATGTGTTTGACCGTATGCTAAGAAAATATGAGAAGAAGCTGTTTGTATCCTAAATTAACTACTCAATCGCTATGCTTTTGGAATGGATTATTATTGTTGTATTCGTTATTCTGGTGATCTGGTTAATCATTAAATGGTAAAAAACAAGTTAAAGGACTTGACCTAAACCAATATGAACATCATAGACACGGAAGGACAACGTAAAGAGTCAGAAAAAGAATTGGCTAATATATAATTTATACTATCGATGAATATAGACAATGAAATGAAAGCCTGCTATGGACACTGGGACCCATCGTGCAACTTAGAACGTTCCGATTGTCCATGTATAGATGAATGCCGTAATTATACGGCGAGAGGGGATAAAATACTAAAGTTCTTGAATCCTTTCTCTATGCTGAGAACATGGTTTAAGCGTCTACCAAAAAGAATTATCGTACAAAAATGGAACAAGGCATCAACTGACAGCAGTTAGTTATAGTTGTATATTCAAAATTTTAACCTTAATTAATTTAATCTAAAAAGAAGATGGATAAAGTCAAGATGAATGCTGGAGATATCATCAGGAGTGCATCACGAGCTTCTGGTTACTCTCGAAGAGTGGTGAAAGATGTCTTTCAGCAATGCATAGAAGAGATGAAAGAAACACTATTGTCTGGGAAGAGGGTAAGTCTTAAGGATTTCCTGTCTCTTACTCTCGATGAATATACAGTGAAACCATCTGGGGTGATTTCTCCTGCACTGATTGGTACCCATCCACGTGTAACGGCACATTTATATAGCCAGTATAAGAGAACGATCAGAGAGAATAGACAGGCCCTACACGATGCTATTTTAGCACGTAAGGAAGCTATTCAAAATGATCCACTTACTAAGAGAAGAATTGAACAGTTGAGTAAAGTAAATCCTTCCATCAAGAAGAATAAGAAGAAGCGTGCGAAGAGAGCTTGAGCGTTCTTACAATAATGGAATATTTGACTCCCAAAGATTAACGGACAAAATGTAGGAAGTAAAAAAAATAGATAATTGGATTGTAATCTTCAATAAGCTATGGAAACGATAAAAGAAGATACAAAGAAGGTAGCTCACGTTGATTTAGATAACAATTCAAACGATGATTCAAATCTTGTATATTCAATGGAAGAGCTTGGGAGATGGATTGAAGAAGCTAGACTTGATGATGAAGAAGGAAAATGTGTCATCTATAATGAAGAATTTAGAGAAAGAATAAGACGTGAGATAGAGGCAGAAAAGAAATGAGAAGAAATGTGCGAAGATAGCTGGAGCGTTCTTACAATAAGTGAGTATTTGGCTCCTAAAGATTAATGGACAAAATTATAGCGTATATTGTAGTAATAATCAGCGTAATAATACTTATAAGTTATGGAAACAGTAAAAGAAAACACAAAGAAGGTTGACGGAAGTATGGACGTTGATTCAGACGATGATATCAAACTCGAGTACACTATGGAAGATCTTGATAGGATGATTGAAGAAGCTGATCAGGACGAACGAGAAGGCAAACTCATACCCTATGACGAATCTTACAAGGAAGAAATGAGGAAGCTAGAGGAGGAATGGAAGGACAAGGAATATGTAGATAGATGGCATTTGTTGTAGAGTTATCTCGAAGTGCGAAAAAAGAACACAGAGAGTATATTAAGGCTGGCAGTCCTCATTTGGACATTATGACGATAAATAAAATGACGATTAACAACTGCTCAGTATGAAAAAACTATTATTTCTTTTCTATAGTCTGGTGCTGTTGTTTGTAACAGTGTCTGTCTCTTCATGTAAAAAAAGATGGGTTTCGGATTCTAAAGAACATTGCACAGTGTATTTTAAGGATGGAACAAAGAAGGAATTTGACATTGATTGCAAATACCAGCTTAATTATGGATTGGAAGGTTGGCTTGGTGATTATCCATATCCTGATGGGCAGTGGCTAGAAGACACCACTTGCCATTTCGGAACTTTTCATATTAATTTATATGAGGTCTACGGAAAAAATAATGGTATAAGTCTTCCTGATAGATTTGAGGATACTGGTGACTACTATCATCATGGAAATAGGTGCTGTCATATAGGATGGAGTGATTATGCTCCAACACAAGAAGGATGCTTAAAAGAAATGGAAAGGATTGCTAAAGTAATTGGTGGGGAAGTAAAGCAATACCACCATTATGACTACATCACTCTTTGTACTCACAGTTTAAAAGATGTAATAGGGTATAGCCTCCGGTCTAAAGATTATGAAAAAACGATACGTGAATTTGAATAAACAATTGAGTTCATATCCAAGATATAATTAACAAGAAAAGATTTTCGGTTGATTATTATACATGGGGAGCGGTAGGGCGTAATTGCCTTGTCGCTCTTGTGTTTTTATACGGTTTATCACAAAAAAAAACTCCCCGAAATTGCGAACGGGGAGAACAATGGGATCAGCCTTTTGTTTTTTAGTGGAATAGATACAGCAAATGTATCTATTTTTATTTGATTTCTAAATCAGGTAAATTTATATTGTCCGGTCTCTAGACAAAGAATGAGACCAAACTAAAGAGTTAAACTAAAAACAATTGTTATGAATATGAAAGCAAAAAAACTATTAACCTTGATCTTTTTCTCCGCTATCTGTTTTGGAGTAGGAGCTAAGGCAGCTAAAAAAGAAATAAAACCTGAACTTATTCCTGCACAGACAGAAGAAGTGAAACAAGAACAAGAAAGGGATCATTATCGTGAATGTCCATTTCTTGGAAAACCTTTTAGTAAAAAACAAGTAAGTTATAGATCTGTAGCAGACAAAGGAGTCTATATAGTAGATCTTGGAGATGATATGTACGCTATCTATAAGAAAGGCGTAACTGACAAAGAAGGGATTAGTGATGAAACTACTGTTGAAATCTTTGTGATTCCTATTATAGGAAGATAAACGTTCTTTCGAGTAAAAATAGAACCGACAGGATTTTTCCTGCCGGTTTTTCTTTGCTCTTTAACTAACATTGAGCCAGTGTTAAGTATGGACTACCTTGCGTGTAACACAGATCCTTGCAGTACCTTCTCACATAACGAGTAACAGTCCGCCGATGAACGTTGTTCTGTCTGGCTATCTCGTCAATAGATAGATAAGGATTAATTACCAGTTTTTTCCCTGAATCTTTTGGTCTCCCCCAAACAAAATCTCCATTGCTTTCTGCCTTAACCCTCAAATAAGATTCTCTGGTCCTAGCACAGTTTAAATCTCTCTCAATCTCGGCTGCTATCGTATGTGCAAATAGCATGACCTTACTGTTGAGATCATTTGTCTTGAAATAATAGTTCTGTTTGACTGCAATAAAATTGCATCCTTTCTCATTGCAGAGCATATTGATGTTACTAATTACATCCATCATGTTGCGTCCAATACGGGATACTTCACTTACAATTAGGGTATCACCCTTTTTAAGTTCGTCCATAACAGAGGCAAGCTTTCTATCTTTTGCTCTTACTTTGCCTGAAACAGTTTCTTCGATTACACGGTCAATCGTCATTTGATGTTCTTCCATGTACTTTTCTATCCCCATCATCTGATTATTTACGTCTTGATGGCAAGTACTTACTCTTAGATACACAACATTCATACATTCGAGGGTTTTTATAGTTAGACTTGATATTTATAATTACGAAACACATAAATTGCTATACTTGTTATAGTCTATGTAAAAAAATAAGGAATGAGATCGTAGAACAGTGTTTTATAGGATACTGACAATATGACAATAAGCTATTTGACAAAAAAGCTTGGATTCTTGTCAAGAAGGGTAAAAAAAAAGAGAAAAAAAGCCTTAACACTAAGATAATCTCGGAAAAAAATCTATCTTTGAGAGCAACGTTTTATTCCAATGTTTTTTTCTTTAAGTTGAGAATGGGCAGAAGCAATTTTGCCCTTTTTCATTTTAATCCTTCCAGAGCATCACTTCTACTCATACCCATTACTTGTAAATATGCATACCTGCTTCCGGTCTTACCCTGAAATATTCCATGAGTAATGTCATAAAAAAAAGAGCTATACGACGATAGCCCTTCTTACGAAGAATAAGTTATGTTGCATACAATTCTGTATGCAAGCTAATCATTTATTGTATGTCTTGCATCATGGACTGTTCCATATGTCTTAAGGTGTTTGTCAAGCCATTGATATCATTAGAGAATGATTTAAACACGCTATCCATCTCGTTTGCTATAGCAGTGCATTGTGCATTGATCTTCTTTACTAGCTCTTCCATACTCATAGTGTTTTAAGTTATACATTCATTAGTTGCAAAAAGATAAAGGCAAGCCTAAACCTGCCCTTGCTAACGAATGTCTAACTTATGTCTTTTGAGTAGGCTAACAGTCTCCCAGACCTGACACAACAACATTGCCAACAGCATGCTACATGCTATATGTGCTGGGCAATAAAACAGCTAGGCAATCAAGAGTGGTCAATAATGTTGATATATATCAATCGACAAAATGCCTTGTTTTCAGAGTTGTCCAAAAAATAGTTTTTCCTGTTTCTAATGTCAGTGAACCTAAGTCCGTTTATCCTATCGGAAATCAAAGGAAACCCTTTTAGCGTAGCTTTGTGCGGGTACTTTCCCCTTTGCTGATGCTGTGGGGTGTTTTCGTCCGCTCATTTTTCACACGTACTTCTTAATGCTGTGAAACAAGGCATAGGGGGGATAGTATGAAATACTTATGAAGGTAGGGGGTGTTTATTTAGGAGGGTTACCCTGAGGCTTTCACTCTCTCAGGAATACACTATATTAATATAGTGTATATCAAAAGTTTATATCAAACACGCTGTGAGACCTATTCTCTACATCTTTTTTTTCAATGAGTGAATGTAATCTATCTATTTCTGTTTGCAAACGATTATCCAAGTACTCAATCTTATCTAAAAATTCTTTTACTCCGTATTTATTCATTGCTCCCATTGAATGAACATAATCAACTTGCTCTTTATAAATGTTTCTGTAAGTCATAATCTTTTTATTTTTGAGCTAAAAAAAAACTACAATTTCTTATCATGGTTTGTGTTCTTATACGAACGATTTTTCTGTGTTATAGACTTCTTCAAGACAGAAACCATAGTCTCCGGCATTCCTACATGTTGACCCATTTGCACAAAAAGAGAAATAATACCTACGTGTATGATCTGTCTTGCGGTTCTGCTTACTGTCTAGTATCTCTCCCATGATCTGGTCTATCTGACCATCAGCAGAAGTAAGAGAATCATCTCCTACAGCTACCATGTAGATATTCCTTGATGGGATATGAACAAGAACGAAGTAGGCACGGATCTCTTTCCCTTCCAATTCTTCTGGAAAGTTCTCCTTCAAGGCCCTGCGGTAGAAAGCAAGGGCGTAATGATCACATGTACGATAGATCTGTCTCATCCATTGACTTACAGGTATGCGAATAGGCTTTACTTCAAGAATGTATACACAGTCATCCAGAACAACAATGCGATCTATCTTGCATTTTGCAGGTAGTGTACCACCTTTGGTTAGTCCAGAGGTGGCTGGAACTTTTATATCCCAGTAAATCTCCTGTTCTGCATAGATCTCTTTTTTGGAGAAGGGATCATCTTCATAGTCCATCAGAGTACTATAGAGGGCGTTGTTCTTGCCTGAATCCAAAAGATCATTGAGTATCTCACGATTAGCATCAGATATGGGGATGCGACTTCCAAAGGCACGGATATCCTTGATCAGGCTTCTGACGTTTTTCCCCAACCATCGTTTCTGGGCTACATTGGCAATCATAGAATCATACATCCCATAATGTTTGAGAAGAACACTGCAAGCTGTCTCCAGATCAAACTCTTTCATGGGATCATCATTGATGGCAGCTATCTCTATGGCTGCTGATATGTATTCTTCAGATTTCTCTCTGAGTTTGCCAGAGAGATACCAGTAGCGTTTGCAGAATGCTTCATGGTCTAAGACTAGGTAATCACGAACCATCTGACTGACCTTGTCCGGTGTCTTTCCTATCTTTGATTCCCCTTTGAAGCATTGCCAGAAGAGCATCTCATCCTCTCTCCATCGACTAAATAGTTCACCAGAGAGAAGATGAGTAGCACTCTGATAGTCAGAGTAATGTTCATTCTTGGGAAAATGGAACAGTCCTTTCGACTCTTCTTGATCTGTAGCTATATCTTGTTCTGTAGTATTTGTTTCCATTACTATTATATTTAGTAGGTTAATGAATTCAATGCTGACCATGACGAAGCTCTTTCTGGAACTTTCCAAGCCACTTCTTCTCTCTATCCAATGGAATACGCAAATCTCCTCTGATTAGAAAAGGAATAACTTCAGGCTTGTACATCTGTTTGAAGGACTTTCTTTTCAAGTCATGACGACCACGTTTGATTAACTCTTTCTCTATGAGCCAGCATATGGCATTATTCCATTCATTTTCTTCAGGAAGGAAAAGAATTCCCTGCTTTTGACAATATATCTTCTTTAGATCTTCCATATCCTGTTTATCGAAGATCTTGCCTTGAACAGCAACCATTCTTTTGACAATATCTACCAATAATTTAAAATCAATTGAATCTTTCTTCCTATTTATCTTTCTTTTGTTCATGATGAATAATGCTTTAACAAAGATAGTGTAAAACATTGACTATAATAGCATTAATAACATGAATAACAAAAAAAAAGAGAGGGACAGAACTGCTTCCGTACCTCTCTCAAAAAAAAAAAATTACTTATTGCTAATATGGAAAAAGCTCAGTGAATATAGACTTTATACTAAAAACATTCAAATTATAATAATATTCAATCATCTGGTGGATGTATCTGAATGGCGTGTTTTCGTTGTATATACATAAGTGTCAGGTGTCATACCATCTGCCTCATAATATCCTTTCCAATAGACTGTTGCTTCATGTTTACATTCTAACCGATAATCGTAACCTTGTTCTAAATCACCATATTTCGTTTGGTAAATCTTTTTACCATTTTTACCACTGTATTCGCCATAATCTTTGCATTTGCTCAATCCGCTATCACAATGAGAGATTATGCCCATTGCAATTGCCTTTACTCCGAAACAAATAGTGAAAAATAACAGGGTTATTAGTAGTTTCTTGGCTTTAGCCGATACATATGCATTCATATTTTTTCTTTTATTGTTTCATATTTCCATTAAAGTTGTTTTACAACTTTATATGTCCAGCGAAGTTAGCATTTAATATGTTGAGAAACATCAATTCTTACATCAAAAAGAACAAGAAGAAGCGAGAGAAGAAAATCCAGAAAAAACAAATAAGAACGAATGAATCATAAAATATTTTTTGTACTCTTTCCTAAGTTTTTTTATTACGACAGTTGAGACGGTTCGGTGTAGTTTATACCTTACCGTTTCTTTGATTCAATAGATTATATTTGGAAAACAAACAGCGATCTGCATCAGATAAATTTAACATACAGAAGATTTAATAGATAAGAAAAAATAAATTTGTTCATCATGGAGAAAGAAAAATGCCCTAAAGAAGCCCCTTGTAAGGACGATCCTTGCAAGTGCAACTAATATTAAAATCTACAGATCTATGAAGAAATTGGTCTTAACAACCATCCTGTCTTGTAGTATCCTTTTTGTCCAAGCTGGAGTGTGGCAGACAATCAAGGATATAGCATCCACAGCTTTTACTGTTGAGTGCGGATACCTCTTACTTAAGTACGCAGATAGCAAGGGAATAATAACGGTTCCTATATTTCATCAAAATAAGTAAGCCCATTAAACGAATGAGAAAAATACTTGGCATACTAAAATTTTGGTAGGTCTTGTTTTCTGTTATGTATATGTGAATAGCAGTAGTCTTACTATTTAAGTTTTACATATTATGAAAAAACTACTCAATACAGTACTACTAACCTTTGTTTTCTTAGGCTTCGGGTTTCACTTAGCCAACGGGACGAAGATTTATATGATCCATCCTGCACCTCCTGCACTATCCACAACGATAGAAAGGTCTAAGTTTTGGAATAACGAGATATGGATCACATTACCGAAAGGACCCGATAACCGCAGTGAGGAATACTATGAAAAAGCAGACTATAGGTATGCAACATTTTGGGCCTCCACTAATGGTTCTGACGTTATAATAGAACTTGCATGGGATTGCGAAAAAGAAAGTGACGGAGATGTCGAAGGCAAAGCTGTGTATAATAGGATTTGTTCTTTTTTTACCCAGCACAATGTTCCTTTTTCTTCTATAGTCCTATATGGTATTCAGGGCTCGGATGATGGATACTTCAGATGGACAATAGCACAGGAGTATATAGAATCGGTAAAGATAGACTAGACGACAATGAAGAAAATAATACTAACAATCATGCTCTCCTGTAGTGTAATCTTTGCGGGTGTTGTATTATACAATGGATATCTACCACACAAGGAAGACATTCATTTACGATGCCATATCATGGAGCATCTTGATAACCTCGCTGGATCCCCTGTTTGGATAAAAGATGACTACGGAAATGAGTATACAGCTATTAATTATGGAGAATTAAAGAAGGGAGATAATTATCTTCTCGCCCCTGAACTTGGTCGAATATATCGAAAGGGAGATGGTGATGCACATGGAGTGCAAGACAGCTGGACCGTTTACATCACACATTTTGACCAGCATTTGGATCATAATATGGCATGACTAACGAAGAAACATTAGTACAGAGAATAATGGATTGAGTAAACCAAGAATATGGGGAAAAGGCTGTGGAATGCCTGTTCACAGTTGGACTTTTTTGATAATTTAAAAAACGATTATTATGAAGAGCTTAAGACTATTAACAGTATTATTATTTGCATCATTCTTCCATGTTATATGTAATGCAGGAATAATAGATAGGAACGAACGTTTTGGATCAGAAAGAAGAAAAAGGGAAGAGTTTTTCTATATCCCGAATAGATCAGCAGTTGTATGTAACTCAGTATGTAAAGCAGAAAAAGAGTATACAATAGAAGAATTGCAGGCGATGCTGCATTCAGCAGCACCTCAAAAACCTAAGACAAATACCGAAGCACGTAAACTTGTAAGTATAGCATACGTTAACGTTTATTACGGAGAGGCATATCAATACAATGGTATGTGGCAAGTAAAAGGTGAAGAATTTGCTACAACACCTTCAAATGAAACTATTGTGGCCATATGGAGTAGAGATAGTGCAATTACACATTAATATTAATTATCATGAAAAGATACATACTCAGCATATTACTTGCCGGTGTGTTTTTGCATGGTTTTGCAAATCCACAACCGCCTTCTCCTAATGAGAAGAAAGAGCCCGGATATAATCGTTATTACGAGAATAATGACGGGATGCCTAAAGCTCTAAGGGAAACATATTACTGGTGCAGTAAATATGTTGCTGTCTATGGCACTTATCTAAGTGCCAAGTGGATACTGACAGACTTAGTGCATCACTTTAAGAAGAAACCACAACTACAAACACAAACAAACGAACAAAAATGAAGAAACTACTAACACTCCTAAAAATAACAAGGTAACTTATGCGTAGAATACTCAATGTCCTCATACTAGTCTTTGTTTTCTTAGGCTTCGGGTTTCACTTGGCCTACGGGTCAAACTCATGGGTTGAGATAACGTTCTTAAATGGAACAAAAATACGTCAGGAAACAGAGCATTCACACTATGTGACGTTTGACATTACTAAACACAATGGAGAACCACGAGGGAATGTTAAACACGCGTTATGTATCCATGACTGGAATGGGTCCAATTATGGGTTTCACAGAGCAAAAGATGTTTATCAGGAACTCGTAGACAAAATAAATACTAAATCTCCTCAATCCATAATTGAGTGGGATTGCCATGAAGAGAGTTCTAGAGGGTGGAATGATCTATGGCTTGACCCTGCTAATATAACTAGGTTAGAGAACGGTGATGGAGAATATATTAATATAACACGAGACGGAAGACGCTTAATAATAACCATGCACAGACGATGAAAAAAATACTGCTAACACTACTATTTATCGCGTCCGCAGCCTTATCGTATGGAAATACGCATATAACTATACAGTTCAAGAATAATGACATTTTTACATACGATTTTATTGTTAACGCAGGAGATAAAGTACATGTATTCCATTTTGCAACAACTCCACACGAACAATGGATGAAGGGTCTTGGTCATTTGCCTAGCTTAGCTGAAGGAGAAGAGATGATTGGTTCATGTAGTGAATGGGAAGATAAAGCTGAAGCAGAGTATAAAGCTGTGTTAGATATACGACAAGCCTTTCGCTCAAGAGGATATAGAGCTGAGGTATGGCAGATATATTATTTAGATCCTTTTTTTAATGGGAATTGGGAGCAAGCTGTCTATTTTGATACAAAAGATGTTAAGGATGTAAAAATAGAAAGCCAATAGGATGGATAACAGCGAAGTATGAAAAAGACATGTGCCATATTTCTATTCTTGATAGCTTCGCTTGGAGCTACTGGAACAGTAATCCGTATGCGTCATCCACTGTCTACTGTTGTAGATGTGTCTACGTATTGGAATAATGAGATATGGATAACGATGGAGAAAGGCGACCATGATCTTAGTGATAAGTTTTATGATAAGGAAGACTGTTACGATGCAACATTTCTTGCTCACCTTGACGGAAGTGATGTGGTAATAGAATTAACGTATCTAAACGAAACAGAGAAAGAGGGGGAGGTTAAGGGTAAAGCTATGTACAATAAGCTTTGTGCATTCTTTAGCTCATGCGGGTGCCCATTTGCTTCGCTGATTATATGGGACTTGGAGCAAAAAGGCGAACGACACGCAGCATATTTCAGATGGACAATAGCACAGAAGTATATAGAATCAGTAACTATAGACTAGGATGGACAATAGCGAGAATTTAGTACAGAGAATAACAGAAGGCGTACAACAAGGGCGTCATATCAATAACGAGAGATGCCGTAGTTGTGCTAACTTTAAAGTAGCAACCTGCATGATTAACTTCATGCACGATGAACAATGATATGAAAAAACTAACAACACTCATATTCCTCTCAATACTTTGGTGGGGAATGTTTTGTGATACCCCATGTAATGCACGTGGAATAGTATGGCCTACAAGTGTAGGAGCATTGGGATGGAATTTTGATTTACGCCCCAAGCCGGATATTAAACCATGGGACGAAAAACGACATAACGATATGAACCCATATACAGGAAGTCATCAGTCGAGGACTGATTTTGTGTTGGTTTATGTTCCGTATGCGGATTTAATAACGTACGATTCATATAGAATGGATTCCAACATAGACGACAATGATAGTGCCAACTGGGATAAAAAAAGGAGTTAAAGATCTTGATGGCATAAAAGATTCTGATTTTGTATGGAAATTACAATATACAGGCTAATTGGCATAATTCTTTACTTGTCTACCCTATACTATAGAACATGAGCACACTTGACGCCTATCAAGGTCCAGTGTCAGAAAAGGATACTATTATCAGCGAAGAAGAATTTGAGCATCGTATGGAATACTTTGCCAAAATATGTGAAGGACGACTTAGAAAAAACTATTATGAGAGAAGAAAGATGGGATTTTGACGCGTGCCTCAAATGTTCAGATAGAGAAGGCAAACACTGTAAAGAATGTAACAAAGGTAGAGTCCTGGATTCAGGATGGTGAGAAAATTGACTTATTCTATGCCCCTAAAAACGATTATCTGGGGTATTTGATATAATTGTTTCACAAAAACACAAAACACGCTAATTTAGGCCTCAAATGCGTCAGAATGAATCTAGTGGGAAAAGCCCACTGCGAAGGCTGAAAAGTACGATTTATGACGATCTTTGAATGGGAAAACTTATTTTTGGTCTTTGACATTTCTTAATCGTCCAACTTCTATGAAACCTATATGAAACCTAAAAGAATTCTGTATTATGTGGTTTGTGCAGCTTTCGCTATTAGTGGGTTCCTGTTCAAAGGGAATAAGGCTAAAGCAATGAAGAAAGAAACTACAAATAATATTATCCTAAGGATGGGAGGTGATGCACAAGACAATTGGAGTCCTTCACATTCCTCTCACTATTCCCATAGTTCTCATTACTCACATTATTCAGGTAGATGAATATGAAAAAATTAATGCTTATCTTGATGACAGTTATGAATTTCTGGGGAATACCATTTGTTAATCCCTTCATTGTGAAAGCACAACATGCTGCTTATGAAGATAACTACATACAAGTCCCCTGGGAAGATCTCCCAAATGGAACTAGGTATAAAATAGAACCTGTACCCGATTCGTGTTATTTTACCAAAGGAACAGATGACTATCCGGGCATAACAGAAAAGGACTGTGTGTGGATTGATAGATAGAATAGTCCTTCTGTACACGAAGCGAATGGAAGAGTGATTTATCATCCTCTAAGACATAGATAACATATAACTTTGTAAATATTTAAATAAATAGCTTTGGTAATAAAAGAGAACTGGTTCCACGACGTAAAGTGTGAAAATCCAGCAGAGGAGATGATACGCCAGATATTATAATAGGACACATCATAATATAATATAACTATGAACATGAAAAAACTAAGAATCACACTACTATTTCTCTTCAGCATAGCATGCTGTGGAGTAAAAGCAACAGATATTCAGAAAAATTCGTCCGTGTATTATAATAGTATTCATATCTATCTAATTTCTCCATCTGGAAAAACAGATGATTATTATTACAGTGATAATAATCCTAATAAAACCTGTTTTGATGCCTATAACCACTATGAGCGTAGTGTAAGAATTATCTGCAAGGATATAGGAGGGATAGTTCAGACACCCATTAACGCTGTTGAAATTATAGACAATATTGTCTCTGGATTGCAAGCCAAGGGATATACTCCAGTAAGCAGAGGAGGGACACAGAAGAAAGCATGGGTTCAATACCTGCAGAGCAATGTACCGAAAATAATAATCGATTAAAAGACTTATCAAGATGATCTGAATATTGCATTGTTCTATTCTCAATGCGGTGCAAGTATTTTATCATCTCCATGCAGACATTTTAATGAGATAATATTTTATCTTTTCGTTTCGTTCGCAGGAAAGTCAGCAAACTCTTTTCTGTCTTTCCTGTTATATTTAGACAAATAGCTATTCCACTATAATTAAATCTTAAGTACAAATGAAGAAAATCTTTCTGTTGCTATCGCTCATTATGGGCATGGAAGCAACTTTTCCATCCGTTAGTTCATCCTCCCCTGATCAGATGAACGCTACAGAAAAAAGTCTTGTAAAAGATAATTCGCAAGATTCTCAAGCTACTCTAGCTTTGATCTATAAAGAACTGAACAGTATACACTGTGATATTGAATCTGCCAAAGATGCCATAAAACTAAATTGGAACCTATGGGGACTGGGTATACTAACTGTAATCTGTAGCATCGTAACAATTCATTATGCAAAAGCAGCAAAGTAACACAAGGATAAGCACCGGCGATATAGTTTCTAGCGTATCGAAAAGTACCGAAGAGACAAAAAAAAAGTAGTCAAGAAAGTTTTCTTGCAATGTATTGAAGAGATAAAGCAGAAACTATTAGAAGGGAAACTAGTAGGTTTGAGGAACTTTTTATCTCTTACTATTGCGGAGCGTACATCTAACCCTTCTGGTAACAGTCCTGCTTCCTTTATGGGTACGCATTACTATGCGAAAGCTCATTTCTACACAAAATACAAAAGTGCTATAAAGGGAAACGAGAAAGCCCTACACAAAGCCATTGTAACCAAAAGGAATGCTGTCAAAGCTGATCCGATGAACAAACTCAGATCAGAACAATTCAGACTGATGAATGAGAAGATATATAGGAAAAAGTAAGGCTCACGCTTCCCAAATTATACAACTACTCAACTTAGATCATATCTATCAGAATGAATATGGAAAAAGATGTCTGTCCAGAATGTGGAAGTGATCGAGTCATTTATCAAGAAGGCTGCATTCATTGCATGGAATGCGGCTACAGCAAATGTGAATAGGACTAATTATAACTAAGAATAAGAATAATAAATAATTATTAAAATTATGAATCAATTAGAAATTTTTGCCGTAACCTTCGCTGGCTGTTTCTGTGCAATCCTATGTACAATCCTACTTGTACGTATTGCTTTTGCTAGTTGCTTCCGTGAGAAGAAAGAAAAAACAAGGAACTTTCACGATTTTACAACAGAAGCACTGAAAGAAATCAAAGAGAAATGTAGCTATCTAAAAAAAGACAAGTATACTGAGGAGGAATAAGACCGGAAGTGGGATTGCTATCTATGCTTATAAGAAACAAAAGTATCAGATAAATATCCCATAACTCCTACTGTTCAGTAGTATCATTTTGCTTGAACTTACCTTTCAACCACTGACAAATGACGCACCGCTTATCCCAGCAGTAAATCCATCCATAAAGCTTCAATGAAGCCAGTAATGTAGAAACAACTATTGCTCCGGTATTATGACGGAGAGCTGAAAGGACTCCACAGGAGAAGCTGAAACATGATTCTCTATCCCAACATTCATATATTCCACAATGATAGCTGCTGTCTATCAAACCAGCAATGCCATACACCATCGAATAGAACATGCGAAACAAAGACATCCACAGGATAGCTAGTGCTGTGAGCTTGAAAATACCTATTAGGAATCCACGCAAACTTGAGGTATTTAGTTCCATGAAAATCTTAAATTTATTATATATCCGTTTGCAAAAATAAAAACATCATATGAAATACAGAATTCTGTTACTCTTCTCTGTTCTAACTTTTGGGTTATTCTTCCCCAAAGCAAACAATAGTGCCCTCGCTCAGTCAAATGAAGATTTCGCTACTACCGTTTACAAGACTAGAGAGGAAGTAAGAGATATCACATATGAATTAAAAAATACACTTTCCGATCGTAAAAAATTGCTATTGAAAATGAACACTCTGACAAATGATATAGACAAAGTTCTTCTAAAATTTAAAAATCAACAGATTAAAGATTTCAACAACGAAATAAGAAATATATACAAAAGAATAAAGACTGTCCGCGACAAAGGTCTTGATTCTGAAGATAAAATTGATGATTTAAATAAAAGGAAAGCCGTTATTGATTGCCAACTACATGAAAACTCAGGACTGCAAGATCTAGTTTATACGAATGACCTTTACAAAGCAGTTAATGAATTTAACACTTTCGATAGAGAATTAAATAAAAAATCAGATATCTACTTCAATAAGAGAGATGCCTTCATGAGCAAAGTGAAGACCCTTCCATCTGTGCGTAAAATTCAAAAAGAAGCAGATGGCGTTACAAAGGAATGGGGAACTTTACTGCAAGAAGCTAATGAACTCATGGAAGAGATGAATGGTCTGACAAACGATATGGACAAAGTCATCCAGAAAATTAACAATCGACAGATAACAGACTGTAATGATGAAATAAGAGATGTAGGTAGCAGAACAAATACTTTTATCGGAAAACGTAAAAAAATTCAGGAAATGCGTAATTCTCTTGTAGGAAGAGAAGAAGAAATAAGTGAAGATCCTAAAAAGGTGCTATCCTTTATCGACTGTACTGATCATAATAAAATGATTGAAGAATGGAATGCTTTTGATGAAGAATGGGGTACGAATTGGAATAATTACAGGGATAAAGCAAAAATCTTTGTAAGCAAAGTGAAATTATTCCCATGTATTCGCAGATATCAAGATGAAGTGGATAAAATCACAGAGGAATGGAAAACCGTACTATCTGATATGAAGAAGTTAATGCCTGAGACAGATGCATTGATAAACGACATAGATGAAGCTATTGTGAAGATTGATAAGCATGAGATAACTGACTGTAATAACGAAATAAAAGATATTAATAGTAGGCTATGTAGTTTTCACGACAAAATTGATAGCATTGATATTGCTAACAGGAAAACTAAAATTAACAATATACTCTTCGAAATAAGAAGAGATCCTCTTTTAAAACGAACTAAAAATAATGCCCAATCAGAAGAAGGAGATGATGAAATCATTACGATGTTCTCAGAAGAGGAAACACCAGAGATAGATCCACTGGTGTGGCTTATTAACTGGGAAGAATGTAAAAAGGTTTATAATGAAGATATTTTTCTCACTGTTTTTGTTAACAAAGAGTATGATTCGAAAAAATTGAAGACACTCTGGAATAAGATAGATATATTGAAAAGCAAAACAAAGGACTTCCCAGCTGTACGTAAACTCCAAAATGAAGTATCGGATATGGCAAGTAGAGGAAAAACTTTACTCTCTGACGAGAAGAAACTTCTTTCAGAAATGGATCTTTTGATAAGAGATATAGACGGAATTTTTGGGAAAATTGACAGAAAAGAGATCACAGATTGCAATAATGAAATAGAAGATATCAATAGTAGGGTCAATAGTCTTTACAACAAAACGGATGACATTAGCAATAGTGTTAAAGAATTTAATCGCATAAGAAAAGAAATAAGAGAAACACTAGGAGTGGTTGGAGTTGATTGGACTGACTATAACAAAGTACTTGATGAATGGCACGCTCTTATGTCTGAAGAAGATGATCCAAAGTGGAAAATCTTCGAAGAAAAATTAGATTCTTTGGAGAATAAAGTAAAAACATTCTCATCAGTACGCAAACTTCAGGATGAAGTGGTATATATCACATATGGATGGCAAATCCTATTATCTGATAAAAAGGATCTACTTCCAGAAATAGATCCTTTGATAAATGACATAAATAGAGCAATGGAGAAAATTGATAGGCGTGAGATTAAAAAATATAATAAAGAAATAAAGAACATTTACAATAGGATAAATAGTCTGAATGAGAAAAATGATGACATTTCTAGCAGAAAGGATGATCTTAATAACAGGGAAGACGCAGTAAGAAAAACTTCAAAAATGGTGGAAAATTTAGTGGAAAATTTAGTTGATTGGACTGACTTCAACAAAGTGATTGACAAATGGAATACTTTTAGGGATGAAGAAGATATTCCAAAGTGGGATATCTACAACAAAAAAGTAGAGACCTTCAATAGTATAACAGCTAACCTTTCAAATCATCCATAATCTTGTAGTACAAGCATCCGGAATGAATGCCCATCTATGATTTACATATTTGCATTATGGTTTTAGACTGGCATAAAATAGAGCATCTATTATTTTGCTTGAACTTAACTTTCAGTATTTGTTATATCTTCGTTTGAAATAAATAAAAGCTTCTATGAAATACAAAATCCTGTTACTCTTATCGCTGTTTACTTTCTCTGCTTTTCCAAAAGCCCCCAGAAGTACTGCTCCTTCTAAAAATAGCCATCCAAGTCTTTATAGTATTGCAAAAAAACTACAGGATGAAGTAGTTAGCTTAGAAACGGAAGAACAAAGATTAATCGACAATGAAAACGAATTTATTCCAGAAAGGAATTCATTGATAGATGATATAGATGAAGTACTGCGTAAGATTGACAATGGCGAAATTACCTATCGAAATGACGAGATAAATAATATTTGGGACAAGATAAATGATCTAGACCACGAATTCAAAGAATTCTATAAATCAGGGAAAACAGCACAGAACCTTAACGATAGAAAATTGGCTGTTGAATGCAAATTAGAGGAAAATCCAAAACTCAAAAACTTGATCTATATGGATCGTCTTTACGACAAGATTAACGAATATAATGATTTGTGTGATACTAATAAATGGGTTATATACAATAACAAAGCAGACACTTTTATTAGTAAAGCGAAGAATCTTCCATATTACCTTACAAGTGAAGACAGTCAAGAACTAGTGCCTTCTGAAGAAGAACCAATGGCAAGTGAAGAAAAATCTCCGGAAGGAGGCAAGTAATTTGCTCGAACCTAGGAAACTGTAGGAATAAGTGAAGAACAATCTTCGTAAATAAAGGATAAAACAGCTCTATATGCTGGTTTTATCACACATAAAACTAAGCAACAGTTCCTGTAACACATGTATCTCATAATATTGTCTGAGCTTATTCTCTGCATAAAAGGTGCATGTATGCAATAGCAAAAAGGGCATCAGAACTAACTCAGAACACACCGGAAGCTATAGAGAATGACCGTGATGCACAATTTATGAGCATTAACAACTCTAAAAAACCACTTCGACCTGAAGGGACTCTCTAAAAATGTTCATCATCTAAACCAACAATGCCAAGGCTAACCCAGTTTAACCAAAAACAGACAAAAATCCGTATAACCATCTTTCCCTAGTTGTTTATGCGCAACACACCCATGCTTACTGATTTGTTCAAGTAAAGAGCGCCCCTAGATATTAGTTTTTAGAAAAAATGAATCGTCCTAATTCGTGGTTTTACAGCTTGTAGTGCCATTTTTAAGAGGTGCTTAGCAGGAGTGATACGTATTCATCTATATATATCTCACTGATAAGAGAATGAAGTATCTCTCATTAAGAATTTTTTCTTCCTTTTGGCACTTGGGAGGACGTGATGAGGAGTGGTTTGGCGAAGCCATCCACGACGAAGAACGGACGAACGTGCCAATTCTTAACATTTCCAACTATACTTGTTCGTATCTAAACAAACCCCACATCATACCGGAAGCGGGTTGGAGTACAGAGGATGGTGGCAACTCTTCTCGAAGCATAGTTAAGTTGCAGAAGAGATGCAAAACCATTTTCTATGGAGCATATCGAAGCCTTTCATCGTTGTTCTTCTGAATCGTTCACTGAAGTTCATATGGTTCCTCAGAATAACTTCTTCCCAAACTTCAAAGAGAGGAAAACAAGGAATTCTCCCTTTTCATCAACAGGTAGGCAGATAGGTAGTATGTCATAACATAACGCATGACTAGTACCCTTGTCCGGTGTGTTGTACATAAGTACACGTGTCTAGCTTTTTCGCATAAAAAAGCCTACCCTCACTCCCGGTAATTCTATTATCCTTAACTCTAAAACCCCCTTTGACCTCAAAGGTCTATCTAAGACACTTCATAGTCTCAACCCTGCCTCCGGTGTTATACCTCTTAACACTACTCATACAAAGGTAAAGATTTACATTGAAAACAAGTAGGTTAAGTGATTTTCTAGGAAAATTCTTTGCCCAAATCCTTGACTTTCTCAGAAATTCTTTGTAACTTAAGCTTGTTTTCAAAACAGTCAGGCGAGAGGGAGTGCGTGTGTGACTCACACAACACCGAACGCTAGTTCGAGCATCTCCCTCGAGCCTGAGTATACATCGGAGACAAACAGAGATACGGATACTCTTAGAATTAAGTTACAAACATTTTGTATCGAGGGGGGGGGTGTTTTATGCTTTTTTTAAAAGACATCTACAGTACAGCACACCCCTATTAGGGAAATCCCCTTCACAGCCTCTCTGCTCCATCCTGCTCCGTGCAATACCGCTTCCGGTGTATGCTATAGTAATGTAGCATTTTGTAACAGCCAATAACAAAAGCAAGGGGATCCCAATCTTTTTGGTCCTTTTGTTTACTCCACACAGAAACAGTGAACATATGGTGTATCTGCGGATCAAACCCACAACAGAGGGATCTCCATTTGTTTGGCTCCATTTGTTATGTTTATGAAAGAACAGCCAGCGTCTTACATGAGAACAGCGCGAGAAAACATGAGAACAGTGTGAGAAACAGCGAATGCCTTACCCTTACTTCACACAAAAAGTAACGTTTGCGTGAAATGAGACCGGGAAAACACCCCCACAGCATCAGCAAAGGGGAAACCGCCCGCACATAGCTACACTAAAAGGGTTTCCTTTGATTTCCGCTTGGGCAAGGCGCCTTGTAAAAGTTGCGGGTGTGAAAAACGTTGTTTATTGTGTTGAAGCGTTCGGTCGCTTCGCTTCACTTCACTCCCTCCCAAGCTTCAAAAGGAACACGGGAGAATACGAGGACACGAGAATATCCGGACAAACTGCAGAGAAAAGCCTATGTTAGACAAAGTTTTGCCTGCCTTCAAACCTGAAGGCTTTTTCCTTGCTTACTAACAATATGCTGGAGGTTGAGTGAGAATAGGGGCAAATCTTTACTCTTCATCACTCTTGCGGTTTTAAGTTTTACTCATTAACTAAAATAACAAAAGGACCAAACAAATGTTTGATCCCTTCGTTGTTTTGTGGGTCTACAAATATACCACATATCTTCATGCAAAACAACAGTCATAGTAAAAATTCCCTAAATCCATGTGGAATTCACTTAATCCATCGTACTCCATGATCATCATCCTTACATCTTTAAAACACATGTGCTTCCGGTGTGTTAAACTTCACACTCCATGTTTGTGTCTACAATAGCATGAAAAGACATGCATCGTAGTGTTTTCTGATGGAATAGGGAGCATGCATGTAGAATTCGCCAGAAAGCATCTCTTTCTGGCGAATTTTAAGATGGGTAGGTTGAATTATCTTTTGGCGTTGCAATTACAACGTCTGGCAGAGAAAAATGCAACAGAGAGGAAATTTGGTGGCTTAAACGATGTATAGCATATAACCATAAGCTTTTAGTGTTGCATGGAGTCAGTAGGTTATAACAACCGGAAATTAACTTGTTAGACTTGTGAGTTCGCTTCCCCAGATGATAGTTACGTCTGGTTTCTCTGGCTTAACCTAGCATTGATACATGGAGTATCAATGTTGAAACGTTCGCTCGTGTAGGTCTCATTAATTCGACCTACACTCACTCCCAAGTTTCAAAAGGATGACGCACCAGTCATAAGTCAATCTTGTTCTGCCTTACTATGATATCAGCCGAAGCAAAAACATTTTGCATGCAGTAAGAGATTGTGCTGTGCAATCAATACTTAGCACCTGACGGCCATACTAATCTTGCGTTCAGTAGATTTAACATTGCGGCGTCCGTTTGTCTTGCCTCGTAATTATCGGCTTGCGACTGCACTCCCAAGCCGCAAAAGGTATAAAAAATTAGGATTAGGCAGGACAGCATAGATGACATTTTACATGCCTACTTATCCTCAGGACACCGGAAGCTATACTGAATATAGGTCAACATTTGATCATGCAGTAAAGAGATTGCTCGTGGCTATGACTGTAGAAACAGTAGAACAGGAGTCAGAGCATCATCAAACACAGTAATAGGACTATCTCATGGATTAAAAGTCATGCATGGAGTAGAAATTATGCATGCATGTTCCAAGTCAACACTCAGTCCTAAAAAGAATGTCCTACTCTCAGGCTATGTGAAGCAGCAACCATGCCATAGAACCGTTTGGAACAGTATGCAAAGCAACAACTGGCATTATGTTTCATGCCGCGTGCCTACATCATGGCGAGATATGGATAAGATGTGGAACTCAAGTGGGACATAGGGTATTCCGAACTAATCCGAGCCTTTCAAGTTTTCACAACTCAAACCCCAAACGCTCAAAATAGCACACATCGTATAATAGCCCGAAATTGACCTGTAACGAACGATCGTTATTTGAATGTAGATTTTAATTACTCAAAGAAGATAATTGCTGTAAGATACCTTAAAATGCGTCAAATGGCGTTTATCCCTTATTATCCAATTTTCTTTTCAGCAGTTTGGATATCCTGTCCCATTTGCAGTAATGGGTTAGTCTGTGGAGCATGAATGTTGCAAAACATATTGAAATAAGCAGGGCCATATTGGTTGCAAAACCACTCACGATAAGACCTTTGAACAGTCCAAACCTTCCAATATTATCGATTAGAGTATTATTGTTGTCATAACTCCAGCTATAACTTCCCCACTCAATGCAGCAATTGCTAATGCTTATTATACCATAAGAAAATCGGAACAAGTAGAGCCAAAGGATAAGCTTGAGTATCCATAGGTATATGTTACGCAGATTGAAATCTTCCAGTTTCATGATAGTCTTATGTTAGTTGATCTTTATTGACATAGTCTCTTCCTCTGTCTCGTCATCGTAGTAGTCAAGGAGATGCTTGATCTTTTGAGCTTCTTCAATCAGGTTGTCAAGTCTCACCTTTATCTCGCCTAGTCTATCCTTGTACATCGTATCACTTGTATTTAAGTTACATTTCCTGCGTTGATTCTCCATCACATTCTTGAAGTCTGTACATCTGTGTTCAAACTCGTCAGAGGTAAGAATCTCATAGTCTATTACTAACTCTGGGTACTCTACTTCAATCTTGTCCGGGGTGGTCTTAGTTATCTTCATAAAGGGTAAAGCTAGGCAAAAGAATCGGATTTCGAAGATACACTCCTTCTAGTGCTTTTTACCAAATTGGATAACTTTATCGTATGGGTGCTGTTTAAGGTGAAATATCTGAGAAAAAAAGGGCTAAAAAGTGGCATATGGAACTCTTTCTCTCTCTCTGCATGTTTATCCTTCAAGCTGTCTAGCTTTATCCTTTAGTTTCCATTCATAATTCCATCCGCTTAAGGATAATGTCCTTTCTGGCATACCAAACCTCTTGTTCATGTACTCTACGCGAGTTCTGAAGGCTATGGGTCGCCACAATGCAATGCAGTAAAGCTTTACTCCCGGATGCCGTATGCTCGTTTTCTTGCTAAAGAAGGCTTCCTTATGAAGTGGATGGTTAGGCAAAAAAGCAGAATGGGCTATCCTACATATCTCTCTATGGACGCTGAAAGCTTCTTTCTCATCCATCCCTACACGCAAAGCACTCTCTTTGATACATTGCTTCATCCAATCGTTCATATAGGAGCATTCATGTGGAGTATAGTACCTGTCTTTGCCTTCTAGAGATTGTCTATACATGTGCATATGCCTACGTACGTCTTTCTGGTAGGCACACTGGATCAAATTCTTCTCCTCCCTTGTAGTAGGATGAATTTGGAGCCTCCATCGTCTACGGTAGAAGCTATTCCCAGCATCAACCTTACGTCCTTCCCTAGATACCATCGGCACATCATTGTGCATACTCATGTAGAAACAGCCCATCGGTGATCCCATAAACAGAGTCCTCCCTTCACAGACTAAATGATGGTATAAGCGTTTCTTCATCTCATCGTAAAAGCAAGTAGGTTCTTCGCTGAACTCTCTCTCATATCCATGTTTGTAGTAGTAGTCCTGACAGTAGATCATTACATGCTGATTACTGCAACGTTTGTTGCGATAACTACGCGGATGAAGAGCTTTTTCTGTGATAATTGGATAACCATGTTCAAGGTAGAATCCCTTCTCAAGCATAATCTTGTTGTCTTTAGCAAGACAAAGATAATCACTGGAGGCAACCTATAAAAGCCGGGTGAAAGGACATCATATAGTGGCTACTAAGCCTGAACCTCTAATCGTTTACAATTACATCAAGCAAAACATGCAATCAAATCCTAAGAGAGCAAGAACGCTCCTGACCTTGTGAGATGTCAGAATTCTCTTGATTGGAAGATAAACTTAGGATAGCGATAGATAAGACAGGATTAGAGCAATTAAATAGTATAGAGGATGGTCAGGAAGAAGAAGAAGAAGAAGAAGAAGATGACGGAGTTTTTATTCCCAAACAATACAAGCTATCTCCTGCACTGGAACAGCTAAATGCATTGAGTAGGTCTATAAAAAGAGACGAAAAGATAGCACCAAAGCCAGAAGGACTGCAGAAAAAATGGTTGAACTTTATCAAAGACGGTATCCATTCATTTGTAAGCGGACTTATACCTGGCAAGAAAAAATTTGTTCCAGTTGACATTCGAATGCTATCTCCTTATCCTAAGAGCAGTACCGTGATACATAACCTTCCAAATCTTAGCATCAATCCATTTTCAACCCTGAGTACTACAAGAAATACTATTCACTAGTAATGGGAATCATACCCAAGAATGATGACAACATGGAGAATTTTTGCAAGGCAATTTTAATAAGAATGGACCCTGCCGATGCTTACTACAATGTATTATCTAAAAATGATTCTGCTAAAGCGGAAAAATTATACAACGAGTTAAAAGACTATATACGTTGCATGCAAGAAAAAAAATCTCCAATAACCGAAAAAGAGATGACCAGCATATGGATGATCAATGCCAATTATTATGCTAATATGGAATTTCAAAAGATACTAAAGGAGGAAATCATGCTTGGAATGAGTTGAAAGTTTGTTTCAGACATAATTGTGGATTGCTATGCAAATCGAAGATAGACCGTATTCAGTGGGATATGAAAGAAAAGAGGGTATGGATCATTGATCTAAAGACCTCTTCGCACAATCAAAGTCAGTTTGTGAGAGAGGTAGAAAGAGAAATGAACAGCTATCTACAACAATTAGCCTATTATACAATGGCAATGAAAGAAACATATCATATAAGTAATGACTGGACATCTGAGTACTATTTTATCTATATAGGCTCTCGTACATGCAATGTCTATTTAGTTCGTGTGGGAGAAATACTAGAAGACAGAATTTGGAAGATAGATGAAGATATTTGTGCCATCTATGAAAAGATAGAGAGAGGAGAGAATCAGTCTCGGGTAGAGAGGATTGGGGTGGACTTTGGAACAAGAGGTAGGTAGTGATCGCTATCCTTACATGCATTACAGGAATAATCTTAATACAAAGGCCATTAAATAATGGCTAAATAAAGGAACAGGAAAAAATGGTCTGGTTCCAACTGGAAGAGAACTTCGACCGAATCCATGATAGAATCATCACAAATGGAGCATTCTACCTGGCAGGTACAGCTTTTGCTGCCCTAATCACTTACGGATATGTCAGTTAAATCACCAATTCCTCTGATTGTCTTTTCATACTACAAATACAACTTAATCTTCTTTTTGAGAAGACAAGTCTTCTTCCAATGCTTGTGGATCTTCACCGTATTCGTTCTTTCCTACCTGTCCCTTAGCACACAAAAGCCATAGTTCATAAAGTGGGATAAATTGCCACCAACCGTTATGTCCTAAATCGTGGCAACGTTTAGCTCGTTGAGCAAACAGAAACCAAAACAAGACTATCCACAGAAGGAAGAATCTCGATCCTAGCATACAAAAGCTTAAAAAAACAGTTAGAAAGCTCATGATAAACTCCTTTCTACTGATTCGTCCTCTAAACGAGAAGAATCCTTTCAATGTCTTAAAAATGGTTGTCAATATATCCTGCATACTGTTAGTCTTGAATTTATAGCTCATCATAATGGAATAAAAGTACTTTCATCTTATAGAAGGATTTCTATTGATTTTTCATAGAAATTTTCAATATCTCTTTCATAAACTCTAAAAGCAGTTCCGTGATTTCGCGCGGAAGTCACCTCATCGTGAAGACGTAAATCAATGAGCAACTGTTTATTCTCAAACCTACTTCGCAAAATGCCTTTAGTTGTTCCACCTGTTAAAAGTTTCGCCTGATCAAAATGAAAATATTCATCCATACCTATCTTTTTAGAATTCGCCTTGACAAGTAAAACATTTTTTACTTTCTCTTCAAATTTCTCTTCAATAGTTTCCAATAGCCAAGATACAACAATTGAGCCGTCAATGTGACGAACTTCAACCATTTCATCATCGACATGAAAAAATAAACCTGCCCTATTGGGTTTAGCCATCATCGTATAGTATATGCCCAGTCTCCCCATTTTTATCTTTTTTTCCGTATTTCTTGATAGCATCCAATGGATCCATTTTCCAAACCTTTTTATTAAAAGTAAAGAGCGTAATCATATTTTTCGAATTCCTCCGAATAGCTTTCAACTCTATTTCTCCCAAATCTGGCAAAGGAATATTATTCTCAGTAATTCCCAGAAGAGTCTCCAGAGTTTTACCAATCCCAGTTGAATGTTTCCGCAAGCTCTTAATGAAACATTGTGCTTTGATAGCTACTAATCTATCCTGAATCTCTTCGAGTGTCATATGAATACAAATTCTACTCTTTGTTTCCTACAACAATGTATTCAAAAGACATTGTTTTGTCTTTTTCTCCTACTCTGTTACTAGGAGAATTTTTTGACGGCATTACTTTATTCGAAATATCTCTAACCAAAATCTCTTTGATAGACATTCCACATTTCTCCATCATCTCTGCAGTAATCTGGTCTGTTGGGATTTCAATACCTTTCACTCGTCTATTCCCAACCACATAACAAGCTATACCATTCTTCGGCAATTGATTCAAAACATTTTCTAAAATAATCAAGTACTCATTAAAAAAGTATAGGACTTCGATGCTTCTGGATTCATCTTGATGTTTGATCAGTTCAAGTGTATCGTTTAAAATCTTATTTTCCAATAGTCCTTTTGCAATAGAACGCTTTCTCCCAACTGACTGCTTGTCTATCCTATATTCTGACGAAATATTGATACAATCATTCACCCATTCCAACCCAAAACTGGAGAATTCACCGTAAGCGACAGTCGTATGGCTATCCCCATAGGGAGGCGATGTGATAATCAAATCGTATTCCAAGTGATATTGACCTATATTTTCTGAAGTATCAAAGAAATGACGTGGAGAAAGAATTTCCTTATCTGATTCTTTGATGACTTCTAAAATAGTTTCCAAATGATTACAAAATCTTCTCATTACTTCATCTTTCCTCTTCTCTATTTTGTCAGCTTTGATACGATATCGTTTAAACTCTCCCTTCCGTGTATAGGATTGATCACGACATACCAAAGCAAAACAAGTCTTTAGAAGTTCAGGGTAATGATATGAACCGTGCTTCAAGCAATACCGAATCCTACCCAAGCTATTTTGAACTGATTGACTATACCAGTAATCTATATTTTTGATTTCTGGTATGTCAACTTTTTCGCATTTTTTAATTTCACTTTGAATCTCTTTGATGTCCTTTTCTAAAAGTTCTAAATCGTAGTTCGTTGTTTTTGCTTTGGAAATTAATAGGGCAAATGGATTTATATCAAATCCATAGGATGGATAACCTTTTAACCCTGATTGTAGCAGTGACACTCCACTTCCAGAAAAAGGATCTAAAATCACAGAATTTTTATTGGCATATTGATCAATTAAATAGTCTACGAGCAAAGGATGAAGCATAGCTGGATAAGGATGAATCTTTTGTCGCCCCTGACGAAGTGGCTCACCCTTGAAAGATAAAAACTTGCTATATGTCTGCTCGTATAACATCCCAAATTCCTATTCAAATGCCTTGTCTAGTTCTTCTCTTGAAAATCCTAAATGATCTTTGAGAAGATATACGTCCTGCTTTTTAATCTGATGATAAATCGTTCTCATGCTATTCTCCATACTGTTTAATGGATATGAAAATAGTTCCTTATTCTTTTCATCCCGTTTCGGATGAATTTCCCTATATAGGACCCTCTACTAGACTGAACGACATTAGGCTGAATCGCTTCCTGTTTTTCTTGATCTTGATTGGAAACATTGACTATCTGTTTTCCCTTCACAGTTTCTTCCTCCACAATTAACTCCTCCTTCGTCTGATCCTCTTTCTGTTCTAATGAAATAACCTCATGAGTAGCTTTAAGAGTAGTCTTAGGAGCAGCCTTAAGGGCTTTCTTTCGTTGGCTAACTGATCCGATGGATTGAATGCTTTTTTGTAATGACGCCTTCATTTTATCCTTATCCTTATTACAAGAACGAATCAGTTCATCCAAACAGTCATGATCTCCGTGCGTTGAAACATATTCAAATACCTTGTCCAGTTCTTCTCCTGAAAATCCTAAATAATCTTTGAGAAAGTAATGGATACTTTGCTTATCCTGATGAAATGTCTTGACCTCCTGCTGTAATTGCTTAGATAGCTTATCCTGATTCTGCTTAGACAATTCTTCTTTCCACCCCCTAATCTCATTCCTCAAAGCTTTGAGAGCATAGGTCTTCGGGTTCTTCTTAGTTTTGACATAATCCAAAAGAACAGGAGTAATCAATATTCGTCCTTGTCTCCTTGCTTTCTCTACGTCAATAAGCAAGTTATAATACTTACTTTTCAGTTCCTGTTCGGTAAAGCCTAATGAAACAAAGAAATGCTGCTCCTCTGGCAAGAGTACATCTGAAAGAACAACTGTTCTACACAGGTCTTTGTATTCCAATATGCTATTACGATTCTCTGAACGATAGACAGGGGTAAAGGTGATAGCCACAACTTTCTTCCTGCCTCCTTTGGGATTAGTACGTTCTTTCTCATGTTCTAGCTGATAGGTGAAGCTGTATGGAGATTTCAAATCTAGCTCCCTTTGAGCTGGTTCTACAACATACCTAATGAAAGCTCCTAGACCTTTATATTTATTTTCTAACTTAAACATAGCCTTTAAGTTCTCTATGCTGTAGGTCAAAGCTTGTTTCTGCCCAGAGATTAATTCATAGAACCTCATAGCATAAACACTTTGGAACGCCATTGCTGTTTTCAGTTCATACTTCCTATAACCTTTAGAAAAATCCAATAAGGCTTCGTAGACTTCCTGATGCAAAGTAAAAGTTACAATACGGCGATGTTTGTATACTTTCGGCTTAATAACTAATGCAAATGATTCCCATATTTTATCGTTCTCACGTATTATTTTTTTATCCTGTAATGAACAAAGAGCCTTTTTGACACGACTATGATGTTTATCCTCTTCATTCATCAATAACACTGAAGAAAATGGAAGAACAATGTCAATATATTCATTTAACTTCCTATTGATTGAGAAATTCTTATCCAGCTTTTTCCCTGTCAGTTCAGATTGGAAACATTCCACTATCCCATACAAAATACGTTTTTCATAGACAGAGAAATCATATCTAGCTGTGGTCAGAATGTAAGACTGAATAACATCCTTGTTATTTAAAGATGGGTTTAAGACTATGCTATTCACCATCTTCTCTTGTACTTGCAATTCTTTCATTTAACGAAAATCATACACAAATATGGTAAAAAAATAAAGTATCCAATTCCTAACTTTACTCTTCAATAAAGTATCCAATTCCTAACTTTACTCTTCAACTTTAACGATATAACTTGCTGAATACCAGTTGCTAACATCTGTTTTTTTTTGCAAGTGATAAGTTATATCAATAATAAGTTAAAACAATCATAAGTAGATTGTAACAGATTTTTAAATAATCAAAATCAAAAAATCGAGAACAACGGAACCCAAACAACCAAACAACTAAAAAGAAAAATCACCCCCATTTCGGTGTCCCCCTAAAAAGAAAAAAGCAACGAATTATGAGAACTCGTTGCTAATAGTTTTTTGCTATCTAATAGTTAGCATTAATACGAACTAGCTGATATCATTGCGGCTGTTATAATTGTGTTAAGTATTGCACTGGCTATTGCAATTCCCCAGTAAATATGCCAATGAAATTTTACAGTAGATTCTACTGATTTTACATTATCGTTTACGGATTTGACATTATAATTAATATCACTTAATTCTTTGTACAATGTCAAATTATTTTGATTGTTTTGTACTTGGTTTGTTTCTTCAGTATAACCTGTTTGTTCCATTCTAGGAGCTGAAAATGCTGATTCCATACAAAGAATAAGCGATAAGAATACAATAATTTTTTTCATATTATTAATAATTTTAATTATCAATTAGCAGTGATTATTTTTTTTAATGCTTATTCGGCATTAGCAGAAATTTGAACATTTGAACCTTTATTATTCCGTTTCCCATATCCAAGTTCGTATTCAAATTTTTTGGTTTGCCAGACAATGATGAAGTTAATTCCAATAGTTTCTGTTGATTGAATTGTAGGAGTATTTTCTACATCTACATCTTCATATTTAAATTTTGTATTTAAAAAATGAAAAAATGGAATATCTATACCAAAAGTCTCTGTTTCCTTAAGTATTTGTTGTGGTTGTCCGAATCCTTTTGTTCCAATAAGCATGGAGCAAACAATGAATGATAAAATAATTTTTTTCATACTGTTGAATTTTTAAATTCATTAATTATTTCGTTAAATAATTAAACCAATCTGTGTGATTGGCAATATAATTTATGATGATTAAAAAAATGAACACTGCACAAAGAATACCCATTGTAGCAGTAAAGAATTTCATAAAAAGTTTCATTTCTATTCAAAAGTGTAATTGTAAGCTTACAAAGAAAAGTAATTACATTTAATATTCAATGAAAACGTAAATGGCTTACGTCGTAATTGAATCATGCTATTGCGTAATAGTTATGAAAACAAGCTTAAGCTACATAAAGAGAGCTTATTAATCCGTGAAGCTGAGAAGGTCGCACGCAGTAAGGACACCGAAGCTGAAGTAGAGATCAAGCGAACAAGTAAAGCGAGCAAAAGTATTCTCTATACGCAGACTTATAACAGCATGTTAGTTCTCTACTAAAGTTAAAGTGCTGCTTATAATGACGAAGCTAATCTTACTAACAGAAACCGAAGGTTAATATCTCTTAGTAACAAGTAAATCTGATGCATTACAACTCTTAATACATTTAGTAAAGATTGCACCACATGTAACTTGAAATATACGGTGCTAGATGACTCAAAAGTTCGAACGAAGTGATACCTTGTTTATTCCCTATACAGTTAGGGAAATCATGCATAGAAAGAGCCAAACTGTGAATCGATTACTGATTCCGAAGTTGTAAACTTTACTCGCAATTGATAAAAAACAATTTATTTTTCTTCTTCAACTAACACGTTCTGTTTTTTAGTTCCTTCTTTATTTCCACATCCACATCCATTATCACAGTAATATTTTTGATAGTAAGCATCTGCTTCTCTATCAAAAACTTCTCTTGTTGGAGTTCCTTCCTTTCCATACTTTGCATCCAGCATTGCATTAACTGTAGGTAGCTGTCTGATCTTATCCATATCTATCTTTGCCGTTCTATCTTCCTGTTCAGTGTTCCTATAGGAAGCATACTGAAGCTTTGCCTGTTTTGACAATTTCTGCTTCCAATTTTCTTCGTCCCAGCTCTCTAATATGTTCTGCAAAGGTTCCAAAGCAAGACATTTGGAAGCCATGTCTATTGGGCTATGTCCTGTATCAATGCTGAGTGGATCATAAAACCATAGTGAGAAATCTTCTACATGTTCTATGAACTGAGTTGTGTTAAGTCTATACTCAACTGTAATATTAAAAGACCAACTAAGCCTATAGTAACAGCCGTATTCCTTTATCACATCCTTCCAATTAGATGGATCTACTTCTATGTTAGCGTAGAAGACACGAAGAAAAACTTTATTACCATCCATCACTCTGATATCAAAAGATGGAGGTTTGCAGCTGCTAAAGGAATAGAGATCGTGGTGATAACGATACTGTCTGTCCTCCCCAGAAAAGCCTATGACATAGTAATCTTCGCCGTAACCATCAATGACATAACGCAGAAAGTTAACTTCATGTGATGTTCGATCTGAAAGACCTTCCTTCCAATTGAGATGTGTCTTATCGGTTTTGAGTTGGTAGCTCATGGTGAGCTAATTTACATGAAACTTGTATCCTACTTCTAATCCAAAGTTTCCATATCTATATCTGTAATTGTAATTATAATCATTATAGCCTGTACTATTTCTCCAGCAATTTACACCTACTTCTGCTTTCGGAAATAAATATAACCCATTCGAGAATGTATGATTATAACCGGCTGTCATTGACGCTGAACTAGATAATGGAAAATCTCTAGTTATACTTACGACTGCTTTTGGAGATAAATACAACCCATTCGAGAATGTATGATCATAACCAGCTGTCATTGACGCTGAAGGAGATAATTGAAAACCTCTAGTTATACCTACGACTGCTTTTGGAGATAAATACAACCCATTCGAGAAAGTGTACTTATATCCAGTGTTCATTGATATATTGGTGGAGATTGTCGGGTATAACAAGCTGGAGATATCGAACCCTGCAAAAACTTTATTTTTAGGGTTATTACACGAATTATGAAATTCAACTCCAGTGTTAATACTAATGTCATTATTATGAAAAGTTATAGTATCAACTGTAGTGCTACTAACTATCCTGAATACACCATTAAATACATCATTATTCAAAGCTAAATGGGCTGAAACATTTTTAGTGTCGTACACTACGCTCTCTCTTCTGAATATTCCGCCAATTCTAGCTCTAGTTTCTTCATTATGATAAAAATCATAAAATTCAGTTTCAATTCCACTACCAGTCACACCTATACCTATAGAAACTGTCAATGTATCTATACCTTTAGTTTCTTCTTTCGAAGCGGATCCAGTAAAATTAGCACGAACATTGTCTATAAAATCTGTAAAATGATTTTTCACATCACCAACATATACAATACTGTCATCAGTTAATCCTTCGGCTTCATTATCTGCAGAACCCTTGATATATTCATTATCTCTCAAACGAGGATGTTCTACCAAAAAATAATGCTGTCCACATTTTAATTCACCATACCGAATAGCCTTTAGATAATCTAATGTTGTTTCAGCTTGTAATCCTAAAACAAATACAGATAAAAATATAAGTGTTAAAAATCTTTTCATTGTTCCAATTAATTTATTGTTCATCAGAAGTTATCTGTTCTTCTGCAAGGAAACGATAATCTACGACCTTTTTTACCAAAATATCTATCTCTTTCTTGCCTAGATATTCGACTGTAAAGCTTCTTATTTTGTCCCCTTTTCCAGCTTGCTCTATTTTCTTCTTCAGCTTCTGGTAATCACTTACCCAGCCCCAGCCACCAACAAACCAATGATATCTCCACCAATCGACCGGATCATGAAGGCGATACAATGTCTCTCCGTTCTCATTAGATAAAAACTGGATTTGAAACCTTGAGGAAATATGATACGGATGGTAGTAGACTTTCGTTCCATCATCAAATATCAATGTAATGCTTCTAGCTCCAGCTCCGAAGCAAATCACAGAAAATAAAATAAGAGTTAATAGTTTTTTCATTACAACACAATATTTAATTGTTTATACATCTTTTTCATATCAACCTACTGGGTCAGTTCAATGGATATGAAAATACTTCTTTATTCTTTTCATCCCGTTTCGGATGAATTTCCCTATACCTATATAAGACGACCTTCCACTAGGTTGAACGACACTAGTATAAGTCTTTTCCTGTTTTTCTTGATCTTGATTGGAAACATTGACTATCTGTTTTCCCTTCACAGTTTCTTCCTCCACAATTAACTCCTCCTTCGTCTGATCATTTCTCTGTTCTAATGAAGTAACCTCATGAGTAGCTTTAAGAGTAGTCTTAGGAGCAGCCTTAAGTGCTTTCTTTCGTTGGCTAACTGATCCGATGGATTGAATGCTTTTTTGTAATGAAGCCTTCATTTTATCCTTATCCTTATTACAAGAACGAATCAGTTCATCCAAACAGTCATGATCTCCGTGCGTTGAAACATATTCAAATACCTTGTCCAGTTCTTCTCCTGAAAATCCTAAATAATCTTTGAGAAAGTAATGGATACTTTGCTTATCCTGATGAAATGTCTTGACCTCCTGCTGTAATTGCTTAGATAGCTTATCCTGATTCTGCTTAGACAATTCTTCTTTCCACCCCCTAATCTCATTCCTCAAAGCTTTGAGAGCATAGGTCTTCGGGTTCTTCTTATTTTTGGAATAGTCCAAAAGAACAGGAGTAATCAATATTCGTCCTTGTCTCCTTGCTTTCTCTACGTCAATAAGCAAATTGTAATACTTACTTTTCAATTCATGTTCGGTAAAGCCTAATGAAACAAAGAAATGCTGCTCCTCTGGCAAGAGTACATCTGAAAGAACGACTGTTCTGCATAAGTCTTTATATTCCAATATACTATTACGATTCTCTGAACGATAGACAGGTATAAAAGTTATACCTGTAATTTTTTTCCTGCCTACATGTTGTTTACGTTCCTCCTCGTATTCCAGTTCATAGGTGAAGCTGTATGGAGATTTCAAATCCAACTCCTTTTGAGCCTGCTCAATAACACGTGAAATAAAAACACCTACATTTTTATATTTATTTTCTAACCGAAACATAGCTTTTATATTCGCTATACTATATGTCAATGGATGCTTCTGCCCAGAAAGAAGTTCATAAAACCGCATTGAATAGACACTTCTAAAAGACATTGCCGTTTCCAATTCGTACTTACGATAACCTTTGGAAAAATCCATTACAAATTCATAAACTTTTGGATGCAAACGAAACTGTACGATACGACTGTAATGTAATATAACCGGAAAAGCTAACAGTGATATACTTTCCCACCTTTCTTTGGTTTCATATTGTATAATTTCCCTTTGCAAATCCATTAGAGCCATTTTTATTTGGATATAATGCTTGTCCTTTACATTTGGTCTAAAGCAAGAAATAGGCATGCTAATCAATGGCAAACCTGAAGAATCATGTTCAATTGAAAAATTCTTATCCAACTTTTTCCCTTGAAGTAAAGCTTGAAAGTACTCCACAATTCTATACAGAATACGCTTCTGATATATAGAAAAATTATACTTTGCTGTTGTCAGGATATACGACTGAATAACGTCCTTATTCATCAAGGACGGTTTTAAGGCAATTAAATTTTTACCCTCTCGTTCTGATGACGAAATTTCCAT
>NC_011563.1 GCF_000010645.1 Candidatus Azobacteroides pseudotrichonymphae genomovar. CFP2 | reverse complement strand
TTTAAGGTGTATGATTATGTCCAGACAATACACCTTAAAATAAATATCGGTGGACTTTCCTACACCTTAAAATAAATATCGGTGGACTTTCCTACACCTTACGGTGGACTTTCCTACACCTTAAACAAAAAACCGATTTTAAAATTTGCGTAAAATAGGGGTAAAATAGGCGTTTCAATCCGTATAGAACGCGTTTCAAGAGGAATATTTTTTGATTACTAGCACGTAATAGTACTAATATATTTATAAAGAAAAGCTTGAGTACTAAGTACATGTGGGGGTTCGCAAAAATTAAAACAAAAAAAAGAGCCTAACGGCTCTTGCGCCCCTTTTTGCCTAACGGCAAAAACCCGCGCCCCCCACCCTGTTTTGAGCCGGCTCACGCCGGCGTTGCCACATCGGCAAATTTTCACCGGCTCACCGGGTATAGCCGCGACAGCCGATAGCGGGATTAAGGCTGGATAAGGGATGGGCGATTGGCTAAATGCGCCGGCAATGCCGGCGCTATTCTCCGAAAATTTGCCCATAGACGCACGAGGAAGCCCCTAGAAGCGGTTCTACCGCTTCGTGCCGTGGGTTTTAACCTGAAACGCTTAAAAGGGCTTGTAGGCTTGTTTTTCGCGGGTTTTTGAGATATTATCAAGCGTGGACAAACAAGATATTGCGGATATTAAAGCGTTGCTGCAGCAAATAGCCGATAACACGAAACCGCCGCACTTGGTGTGGCGAGTATTTATTGCTATCGGAACTATAGCGACAGCGGCAAGTATAGTCAGTATTTTTGAGTTTGTTAGAGACTTTTTTGCCAAATAGGAGCGATTTATGAACTATTTCCCGCTTTTTACTGCGGTTATCTTTGCCGTGATCGCGGCTGTTAGTTTTTACGCGGCGCATCTTGCCAGGCGTACTTAGCAGTCAAGTTTGTCGATTTCCGGGATTTGCTAAACCGGTAGAGCGAATAAAGCACGATTTGCTAAACCGGTGTACTATTTGGCCGGAAGGTTAAAAATTTTTCCGCCGGCGCGGATGCGCCGCGCAGAACTGAAAATTAGCGGGTATAAAAATACCTCTGAACGCCATCGGGCGCAATAGCGCCAATCCTCGTGCCATTATCGCCCCCTGCTGTGTGATTTTTGCCGCGATGCGCTAGATTGTTGTTGTGCTATCCGCTCGCGCCTGTCGGTTTCGGCGCGGGCGGCTTGTACCTCCGCGACAATGAATTTCAAATTGTAAAATTCAGTTTTTTTGAAAAATTCCTGTTGGCTGGTCTGAATTTTTTCAAAAATATCCGGCCTGTGTTTTTTTTGAATATTGCCGAGTTCTAAAATCTCTTTTGCCGCTTTTTTAGCGTCAACCAGCGACACTTTCTCTAAAAGTTCCCGCTCATCTTTTAATTTTATGCCGTCTTGTCTGAATTTTTCCTGTATTTCCGGTAAGTGTTTTTTTATTGCAAAAATAAGGGAAATCTGTTCGCTTTCTAAAATTTGTTTTTCAAGTTTTGGATGTTTTTCCGCCCATTCGCTTTTAGGCATTTCAAGAAATTCTATTTCTTTTGTTAGTAACTGTTCGGCGGATTCAAGTTGTTTTAGTTGTTCGGGTTCTACGGGGATTTGTTCTTGCTGTCCGGCAAATTTGCCGCGTTTTATATTTATAGCGGCTTTCATTTTTGTTTTTTGTTCGTTTGTGAGATGTTGTGAACTTTCTATGGCTTGTTTTTTTCTTTCAAGCCGTGTAGCGTATTTTCCTTGATGACGCTGTGGCTCGCGGTCTATTCCTTGCTCTTTTAGCGACCGGCAGTCTATTTCTATCAGTGGTGGCTTTGGAGCAATCCGTTGGGCGACATACAACTTTTTTAATTCGGAGTTTGCGCAAATTTCCCAGTATTTTCGGACTTTAAGAAGAAAATCCTTGTCGTTTGCTTCCCTGTCTTTTTCTCCCCAGCCTTTTGATGTTAATTTTCTTGTCGTTATCATAATGTGGGCGTGTTCGTTTCTGTTATCGCCATTTCGGTCAGGTTTATGTATCGCGTAATCGCATACTAAACCCCTGTTGGTGAACATTTTACAAAAATTTTTTACGGCTAATTCTCCGTTTTGTTTTAGTTCATAGGGTATTGCTACATCAATTTCGCGGGCAAATTGTGAATTCTTCCGGTTCTCTTTTTCTTGTACTCTGTTCCAAAGTTCCTCGCGGTTTTTTGCCCATTCCGGCGTATCAATGGGTGTTAAAATCGCGCTAGATACCGCTTTGGTTTTTCGCGTGTAATCGCACTCTACCCCTGTGCTCCGGTCAACCAATCGGCTGGTTGAACGATAAGCGGCGGCGGCTACCGCCGATTGTCCGGCGCTACGCCCTATTATCTGGGCGTGCAAATGATAAATAGCCATAAATGCTATACGGCATAAAGTAATCTAACTTTATGCCGGGCAAGCGGGCTTTAGCCTGCTTGCTACAGGGGTGTCGGGGGTGTAACCCCTGACCGCACACAAACTAGGTCTATATATAGTATATATATAGACCTAGTTTGTATAAGTGCGCTATTAGCATAGAATAGCATATATCGCTATTCTATGCTAGGGGTAGTATGCTGACTTGCCTTGTTCGGCAAGTCAGCATACTACCCCGTGATGGCGGTCTTATATCCGCCATCACAGCGGCTTGCAAAGCCGTGCGCAAAGCGCTATCCTGTAAGCAGGAGGACTTTATGAAGTCGGTAGATGAATTAAAACAAGAATACGCCGTTAAACTCGCGGCTCTAAAAAAAGAAAAATCTGAGGCTCTAAAACGTGCTATGGAACGCGAACGCAAAAAACTTTCTCTGGAAAGTAAAAAAAACCGCAAATTAGACGCGCATTTGAAAATTATACTCGGCGGTTATATCTTAGCGGACATTAAACAAAGAAAAGACAAAGTATTGCTAGGCAAAATAGCTGAAACACTTAAAAATGATGATGACAAAAAATTGATTTTGTCTGTTTTATCATCAGAGGGAAAATAGAGACTTCTAAAATTCCATTTTCACAAATTTTAGGGCGTCCCCTCGTTTTCGCACCTCGCTTTTCGCGGTCTCCCCCGCTTTTTTTGTGTTGCTTTTATATGCGCCCTAACTGCATTCAGTCCGGCTTGCCGCGCCAGCGGCTCTAGCAATCGCGGGTGCTCGGCAAAAAGGCTTTGCTGTATGCGGGTTTCTTTTTCCAAATCGTAGGCAGGTTGGTAAATGTCCCGGTATTGCTCTATAAGCGTGTCCTCAGTCAGTTCTTCCGGTGTAGTCTTGTTTGCCGGCTTTTCTTTGCCCGGCGTGTATAGCGTAACATCAAAACGGATTAAGTCGAGTTTTACGCCTTGCCCCCGCTTAAATGGTGCTATATCTATTCTAACCCCTATATCTGCGTTGTTTAATTCCTCGATGGGCAGTTTTATAACGTTTCGCTTAAATTCCTTAACTGCCTTGTATTTCGATTTAGGGATGGCAAGTTTTTCCCTGATGTCGGCCAGGCGCATTTCAAACCAGTATTTACCGGGCGGGTTTCCGTCTTTTCCCGCTTTGCCCTTCCACGACATAGCCCATTCGTAAAAACGGATGGCGTACTTGGATTGGAGTTTTCCCAAAACATTTAACTCTACAGTTGACCAGCCTTTGAATTCTTTCAGCGTTTCCCAAAGTTTAGGATTGAACTCCATAACGACAGTGTCCCACTGGTAAAGCGCCGGCGGGTTTTTTACGGTTTTTGCGTTGTCTTCGTGATAATTTAATTTTGAGACGTGCGTTTCCCTGTCGGGAATAAAGACTATGTATTTTCGCAATGTACATTCGGAAAGCCACGGAAATTTTTGAAGTTCGTCGCCATCGGGGCTCTCTATTTTGAGAACGCTGGATGCGCATTCGTCGCTGGCGTTCAAAATGAGCCGGTTTGTGTTCGTTCCGCGCTCAATTCCAAAGGTTTTGAAAAAATCGCTTACGGAGAATTTGACGCGGTAGTCTTCCGGAGTTTTAGGCTCTTTTGGCAGCCGCGCTAACGCCATTGCCAGCATCCGCTGGGCGTTTGTGCTCAGGTCGAATATCGACCGCAGCAAGGCGTTTTTTTTGACCGCATACTCAGGGATGTATCCGGGACGTTCTTCAGGGTAATTTGTGTTCATAATGAGCAT
>NC_011562.1 GCF_000010645.1 Candidatus Azobacteroides pseudotrichonymphae genomovar. CFP2 | reverse complement strand
ATAAATAGGATTAACGTATACAGATTATAAATATAATAAAAGGATTTATCTTAAAATTTAAGAGTATTAATTATGTCCTTTTATTCTCTTTAAGAGTATTAATTATGTCCTTTTATTCTCTTTAAGAGTATTAATTATGTCCTTTTATTCTCTAACTTTAACAATCCAACTTATTAATAACCAGTTATTTACAACTGATTTTTTTACAAGTGATAAGTTATATCAATAATAAGTTAAAACAATCATAAGTAGATTGTAGCAAATTTTTAAATAATCAAAATCAAAAATCAGCAACATGGAACCTAAACAACTAAAAAGAAAAATCATCCCCACTTTCGGAGACTCCCCTTAAAAAGAAAAGATTGATCGATGTCCTATTCCTCTTGTAGGAATGCCATATGAGAAGAGGATCTTATTTGACGCAAAATAAGCCCCATAGACGACGTCATTATGACAAAGACGTAGAAGAATGCCAAACAGAGAAAAAATGCAAGGAGGATGCCTTAAAATGCGAAATACAGGACACTAGTTCTCATGACAACTGTTTCAGTTTTTCCTTTACCTTTTCTATAGATCAAATAGGTTTTCTCAACGGAATTTTAGACCTTCATCATAGAAGAACCAGGCAAAGTAAGGGTAACTAATCCTATGAGGACATTATTTATGATAAATAAAGTACGATAGTTTTTATTACCTTCGGACTAGCAATTATTTCCAAATTTATTTTTTTAGCTCTTGTCAAGAGAAGTCAGCATAGTTTTGCTGGCTTTTCTTGTTTTATTTTAAAGATTTCCATATTCGTTTCTTATTCATTCATTGTAGACAATGGTGGCGGGGAAGTTATGATAGCTTTTCCGCTTCTTTGTTGTTAGATCTATCCTTCTAAACCAACCATTACCTTCCTCAAGTATCAAAGTCTATTTCAAAAAGCGAAATAATTTCAGATCTTTGGACGAATTCTAATGAATAGAATGGACCCTATATCGTTTTTGCTGATGGACGATTATTTTATTGAAATAGAAGAAGATAGAGGTGTATCCCGTGATGAGTTGATCAGTCAATGTAACTTTGACAAGCTTAGGGATTCCTTAGTCATCGTGCCCTAACATGAAACAACAGGTTCGTTTTAAGTCCTGGCAACTTAAACTCTTTCTCAATGATGACTACTCAAAAGGATGCAGGTATAAATACAGTTATGCAGAGGACACCTTTGATCCGATTAGACTTAGGAAAGGGAAAAGATAGTTCCCATTTTAGCTCTCTGTGTACATCATAACGACAAATAACTGTAAAAAAATAAAAAGGTATAGAGTATGATGGAAGAGAAGAAGAATTGCAAGCTAGAATCCTTTGACAGCCGTTGCTGTTCGTTTTGTTCTCGTTCTTCAGAGTGCCATGTGTTTGACCGTATGCTAAGAAAATATGAGGAGAAGCTGTTTGTATCCTACAATTAACTACTCAATCGCTATGCTTTGGGAATGTACTATTATCGTTGTGTTTATTATTCTGATGATCTGGTTAATCATTAAATGGTAAAAAACAAGTTAAAGGACTTGACCTAAACCAATATGAATATCAAAGAGTCAGAAAAAGAATTGGCTAATATATAATTTATACTATCGATGAATATAGACAATGAAAGGAAAGCCTGCTATGGACACTGGGACCCATCGTGCAACTTAGAACGTTCCGATTGTCCATGTATAGATGAATGCCCTAATTATACAGTGAGAAGAGATAAATTAGAATCAACTGTTAGTAGTTATTTAACTTTTAATATTTAATAGATTAATAGACAAAAAGATGGATAAAGTCAAAATGAATACAGTGGATATCATTAGAAATGTATCACTATCCTCTGGATTCTCTCAAAGAGCAGTAAAAAAAGTTTTTCGAAATTGTATTGACGAAATGAAACAAATGCTTCTTACAGGTCATAAAGTAAGCTTAACTGGCTTTTTATTCCTTACTCTTGATGAACAGACAGTGAAGTCATCGAGTGGGATTCCTGAACTGATTGGTACCCATCCTCGTGCAAAGGCACGTTTATATAGCCAGTATAAGAAAACGATCAGAGAGAATGGACAGGTCCTACACGATGCTATTTTAGCACGTAAGGAAGCTATTCAGAATGATCCAGTTATCAAGAGTAAAACTGAGGAGTTGAAAAAAATTAATTCTTCCATCAAGAATAATGAGAAAAAATGTGTGAAGATGGCTGGAGCATTCTTACAATAAGGGAGTGTTTGATTTCCAAAAAGGAATGGACAAATAATAGCGTATATTGTAGGAAGTAAAAAAAAATAGATAATTGGATTATGATCTTTATAAGCTATGGAAACGATAAAAGAAAATACAAAGAAGGTAGCTCACGTTGATTTAGATAACAATTCAAACGATGATTCAAATCTTGTCTATTCAATGGAAGAGCTTGGGAGATGGATTGAAGAAGCTAGACGTGATGATGAAGAAGGAAAATGTGTCATCTATAATGAAGAATTTAGAGAAAGGATAAGACGTGAGATAGAGGCAGAAAAGAATGGAGTTTGTTGTAAAGCTTAGTCCGAGAGCTGAAAGGGAGTATAAAAGTCATGCCAAGTCAGGTAGTTCTCTTCGAGCAAAAATTGATCTACTATTGTTGATTATATCAATAGATCCACGAGGAAGGATAAACAAAACAGGGAAACCAGAGCTGCTGAGATATTATAAGGAAGATGTTTGGTCTAGAAGAATTAACAAGCACCATAGGATGGTATATGAAATTATAGGAAACAAGGTTCGAGTTGTTTCTTTATTGGGCCACTACGACGATAAATAAGAGAACGATTAACAACTGGTCAATATGAAAAAATCATTATTTCTTTTCTATAGTCTGGTGCTGTTGCTTGTAACAGTGTCTGTCTCTTCATGCAAAAAAGGATGGGGTTCGAATTGTACAGAGCATTGTACAATATATTTTAAGGATGGAACAAAAAAGGAATTTGACATCGATTCCAAATACAAACTTAATTGTAAGTTTTGCTATTTTGACTCTTTTGATATTTATATAGATTACATATATCCCACCCAAAAAAATGAAGAACGAGAACGATACTCACTAGGAACTATGCGTAGTTATTGCATAATAATAGATAAGAAAAATGTAACTAAAGAAGGGTGCTTAAAAGAAATGAATAGGCTTGCTGAGGAGATTGGAGATGGAAGAATGGTAGAAGATCGTTGGGATGAAGATCATTACACCCTGAGCTTTGGAAGTTTGGAAAACGTAATAGGATACAGTTATCGCTTTAAAAACCACGAAAAGACAACACGCATACTCCCACCTATCAAGTATGATCCAGAACATAATGATCCAGTATATTATACTATATTTTTTAAGGATGGAACAAAAAAGGAATTTAGTATTAATGACAAGTATAGGCTTCTGTGTAAAATGAAACTGGCAAATAATTATTTTAATGAACTCCCCCCCTTTTGGTATGGTTGTGGCGGGGAATATAATCATGATGATGATTTTACAGGCACTCATGTAACTACTTTTGATATCTCTTTGGAGGAAATTAGTAACTCGTTTCTCTTAAACCAAGAAGACCAAGAAGATGGTTTAAGAGAGATGAAAAGACTTGCAAATGATTTGGGAGACGGAGAAGTAAAAAAACATTACGATAAATGGAGCGATGGCAGTAGACATTTAACTGGTCTTTATATTTCCAGTATAAAGAATGTAACAGGATATAGTTACAGATGGAGAAACTATGAAAGAACGATACGCTTGTTTTAATAAATAGTTGAGTTCATATCCAACTACGTAGAATAAGAAGAGATTTTCGGTTGATTATTAGACATGGGGAGCGGTAGGGCGTAATTGCCTTGTCGCTCCTGTGTTTTTTATACGGTTTAGCACAAAAAAAAACTCCCCGAAATTGCGAACGGGGAGAACAATGGGATCAGCCTTTTGTTTTTTAGTGGAATAGATACAGCAAATGTATCTATTTTCATTTGATTTCTAAATCAGGTAAATTTATGTCCTTCGGTCTCTAGACAAAGAATGAGACTAAACTAAAGGGTTAAACTAAAAACAACTGTTATGAATATGAAAGCAAAAAAAACTATTAACCTTGGTCTTTTTCTCCGTTATCTGTTTTGGAGTAGGAGCTAAAGTAGCAAAAAAAGAAGTAAGACCTGCAATCCTTCCTGCACAAACAGAAGAAGTGAAAAGGGAATGTCATCATCAATGTCATCATCATGGATGCCCATTTTTGGGGAAGCATTTTACTAAGACACAAGTAAGCTACGAATCTGTAGCAGACAAAGATCTCTATATTGTGTTTTTTGAAGACGACACATTTGCTATCTACAAGAAGGGTGTAGCTGATATGGAAGGGATTGCTTCTGATAAAGAAGTAACGATCTTTAAGCCTGTGAAAGAATAAACGTATCTTTTCTCAGAGATAGATACACTAGACTGAAACTAGTCTGTGTAAGACCAGTAAAAACAGAACCGACAGGGTTGTTCCTGCCGGTTTTTCTTTGCTCTTTAACTAACATTGAGCCAGTGTTAAGTATGGACTACCTTGCGTGTAACACAGATCCCTGCAGTACCTTCTCACATAACGAGTAACAGTCCGCCTGTGTACATTGTTCTGTCTGGCTATATCGTCAATAGATAGATAAGGATTAATTACCAGTTTTTTCCCTGAATCTTTTGGTCTCCCCCAAACAAAATCTCCATTGCTTTCTGCCTTAACCCTCAAATAAGATTCTCTGGTTCTAGCACAGTTTAAATCTCTCTCAATCTCGGCTGCTATGGTATGGGCAAATAGCATGACCTTACTGTTGAGATCATTTGTCTTGAAATAATAGTTCTGTTTGACTGCAATAAAATTACATCCTTTCTCATTGCAGAGCATATTGATGTTACTAATTACATCCATCATGTTGCGTCCAATGCGTGATACTTCGCTTACAATCAAGGTATCACCCTTTTTAAGTTCGTCCATAACAGAAGCAAGTTTTCTATCCCTTGCCTTTATTTTCCCTGAAACAGTTTCTTCGATTACACGGTCAATCGTCATTTGATGTTCTTCCATGTACTTCTCTATCCCCATCATCTGATTACTTACATCCTGATGGCAAGTACTTACTCTTAGATACACAACATTCATAAATCCTAACTTTTTGATTAAACTTGATATTTATAATTACGAAACACATAAATTGCTATACTTGTTATAGTATATGTAAAAAAATAAGGAATGAAAGCGTAGAACAGTATTTTTTAGGGTTCTGACAATATGACAATAAGCTATTTGACAAAAAAGCAGGGATTCTTGTCAAGAAGGGTAAAAAAAAGAGAAGAAAATGCCTTAACACTAAGATAATCTCAGAAAATAATCTATCTTTGAAACAACGTTTTACTATGATGTTTTTTCTTTAAGTGAGAATGGGCAGAAGCAATTTTGCCCATTTTTATTTTAATCCTTCCAGAGCATCACTTCTACTCATACCCATTACTTGTAAATGTACATACATACTTCCGGTGTCTTTCCAGAGTTGCATTAGTCATTATTCGGATTATGAAAATTTGAATTCATAGACGTAATGCTGACTATGACAATATGCTCCTATTACAAATAATAGCTTTAACGAAGACAATGTAAAGTATTGTTGTATAATAACATGAATAACAAAAAAAGAGGGACAGAATTGCTTCCGTACCTCTTTCAAAAAAAAAATTACTTATTGCTAATAATGGAAAAGCTCAGTGAATATAGATTATATTTGGAAAACAAACAGCGATCTGCATCAGATAAATTTAACATACAGAAGATTTAACAGATAAGAAAAAATAAATTTGTTCATCATGGAGAAAGAAAAATGCCCTAAAGAAGCCCCTTGTAAGGACGATCCTTGCAAGTGCAACTAATCTACAGATCTATGAAGAAATTGGTTTTAACAACCATCCTGTCTTGTAGTATCCTTTTTGCCCAAGCTGGAGTGTGGCAAACAATCAAGGATATAGCATCTACAGCTTTTACTGTTGAGTGCGGATATCTCTTACTTAAGTACGCAGATGGCAAGGGAATAATAACGGTTCCTATATTTCATTGAGCGAACTAAGCCTCTTAAACGAATGAGAAAAATACTTGGCATACTAAAATTTTGGTAGGTCTTGCTTCCTGTTATGTATATGTGAATAGCAGTAATCTTAATGTTTGAGTTTTACATATTATGAAAAAACTACTCAATATATCACTACTAACCTTTGTTTTCTTAAGCTCTGGATTTCATTTGGCCAACGGGACGAAGATCTATATGATCCATCCTGTGCCTCCTGCACTAGAGACAACGATAGATAGGGCTACCTTTTGGAACAACGAGATATGGATTAACTGGGAAAAAGTAGAAGGTGAGTTTTATTATAAGAGCGAACACTATTTCCGTGGGACTTTTTGGGCCAATCTTGATGGTCCTAATGTAGTGATAAAATTTAAGATGGGTGGTGATAGAAGTGATACTGACGATGGGGAAGGTAGAAAGGCATATAATGAGATTTCCACTGGACTGTCTAAGTACGGAGTCCCTTTCACTTCAACTTTCGAGTATGTCAGAAGTCATTCTCATAATCCTTACTCTTGGGCTACGTGGACTTTTGCCCAAGAAGATGTTAAGTCAATAAAAATAGAGTAATATGAAGAAAATAATACTAACAATCATGCTCTCCTGTAGCGTAATCTTTGCACAGGCAGGCATATGGAAAATAATAGAAGAAGTAGTCTCCACCGCCTTCACTATTGAATGCGGATACCTGCTGTTCAAAGTTGTTAAAAGCAAGGGCTATCTCGATGCTCCTACAACTGCATATCAAGGTTAAATGACTCGTTTTGGGGCTGCTTTTACGGCTATGAAGAGTGTAAAGATCAGTACAGGCTATTAGTAAATGCAATCAACTTATGGGGTTATGGCAATAGGGTGATAGAGCTCAGAATAGATGATGATAAGAAGGAGATCCATCTTGACATCACAAAGGTCCATACTCACGTTAAGGGGAAATTTCGTTAAGTGAAAATTTTAATATCATAAAAGATGAAAAAACTACTACCACTAATATTTTTCTCAATATTTTGGTTTTGCATTACTTCATGTAACGGATTGCATCTAAAGAATAATAATTTCCCCAAAATCTCTCCGATAAAGGAGGATCCTCAGGATGAGACCTGTTGGCAAGATTGGCATAATTTTTTAGTTGTCTATTATGTACTATAGAATATGAGCACACTTGATGCCTATCAAGGGCCAGTGTCAGAAGAGGACACTATTATCAGTGAAAAAGAATTTGAGCATCGTATGGAATACTTTGCCAAGATTAGCGAAGGACAACTTAGAAAAAACTATTATGAGAGAAGAAAGATGGGATTTTGATGCATGTGCCAAGTGTTCCGACAGAGAAAGCAAACTTTGTCGCGAATGTAACAAAGGCAGAAAAAATTGACTTATTCCAATGCCACTAGAAACGATTATCTGGGCATTTGATATAAAATTGTTCCACACAAATACAAAACATGCTAATTTGGGCCTTAAAATGCGTCAGAATGGATCTAGGGAAGAATAGCCAACTGCGAAGGCTGAAAAGTACACTTTATGACGATCCTTGAATGGAAACACTTGTTCTTGGTCATAGAATGGATTCCAACATAGACGACGATACCTATGAGAATTGGTATAAAAAGGGAGTTAAAGATCTTGATGGCATAAAAGATTCTGATCTTGTATGGGAATTAGTATATACAGGCTAAAATGAGAAAAAGATAGTTGACGTATTAACAGATTTAACTAATTAACAAAATGAAAAAACTAACAACATTGATATTCTTCTCAATCTTGTTTTGGGGAATATGGTGCGTAGACGACTCAAGTGCACGTGGAATATTATGGTCTACAACATTAAAGGGAGAAGAAATACCTGAGCCAAAAATACCTGAAATACATTTTAAATTGGTGACTTATGGAGATGTACCCAAATCCGGATTTTACTGGCTGAATGATCCTACAGGGACAGATTACACGAACTATTACGTAAAAGACGTGATGGATGCCCCTGGGATGACATCCGGAGTTTATGTATATGTGCCAGATTGTCCTGAATGTAATGCGCATAGCATAAAGTAGCATATGCTATTGACTTTCGTCGTCATAGACGTGATACAACATACGTAAACACTCTTTCCGAGTGGCAGAATTGGCATAATTATTTAGTTATTTATCACGTGTTATAATAAAAAAATGAAAAAGAGATTGTTAGACGCCTTAATCATATTATTTGTAATATGAGGGTTCCTATGGAACATTTGAGATGTCTGCGGCAATGAGTTATAAAAGCTCTGTAAAGTCAGACATGATGGTCTCCCATTATCACTACGGAATATTGATGTACGGGGTTCCGTACTACCTGTCTATGGACCCAACAGGATACGAATACATTAAATGAGCTGATGATGCCACATGCACACATGATAGGGTAAAAACAAAGTATGTAGTGTCAGCAGGGAGTAGATCTCCAGTTTGCCGATGGAATATCACAGAAGGAGTGCAGAAAGGCAAGCATATCCACAATGAAAGATGTAGGCAATGTGCTAACTTCCGAGTAAACGAGTGTCTAATCGATTTTATAACAAGAAAAACTTAATTGATATGAATAAAATTAAAATCATGCTTGTCATGTTCTCTATACTATTCGGAGTTAGAGGAATAGCAGAACAAGTAAATGTGGTAATAAATCCGTGTCATGGAGGGAAAGATCCTGGAGCTTTACACAATCAATTGAAGGAAAAAGATGTAAATCTACAAGTAGCTCTATTGCTACAACAGGAATTAAAGAAGGAAAATATAACGTCAGCATTGACAAGGAGTGAAGATACTTATGTTTCTCTTGATGATAGAGTTGATTTTTCTAATTCTCTTAAGCCAGACCTTTTTATTTCCATTCAATGTAATGCAGTTGTATCTAAAGCAACTACAACTAGAGGAATAGAAATAACTATGCATCCTAAGGAAAAAGGTTCACCATTTTGTCGAACCATTAATACAATGATGGAAAAGATAGGCAAACAGGTTGCTGATATGGGGATACCAAACAGAGGAGTAAATTTTAAAGATCTATACGTAATACGCAATATTAATTCTCCAGCAATAATGGTAGGGATTGAATATATAACTAATCCAGTTGCTGCAACCCTTCTTGAGACAAAACAGCTTGAATTTGCTAAAATATTATCGGAAGCAATAGTTGATCTTATTAGAAAATAAAGAGTAAACTTAAACTCTTTTCTGTCTTTCCTGTTATATTTAGACAAATAGCTATTCTACTATAATTAAATCTTAAGTACAAATGAAGAAAATCTTTCTGTTGCTATCGCTCATTCTGGGCATGGAAGCAACTTTTCCATCCGTTATTTCAGCCTCCACTGATAATTCGCAAGATTCTCAAGCTACTCTGGCTTTGGTCTATAAAGAACTAAACAGTATACACGGTGATATTGAATCTGCCAAAGATGCCATAAAACTGAATTGGAGTCTATGGGGACTGGGTATACTAACTATTATCTGTAGCATCGCAACAATTCATTATGCAAAATCAGCAAAGTAACACAAGGATAAGCACCGGCGATATAGTTTCTAGCGTATCAAAAAGTACTGGAGAGACAAAAAAAGTAGTCAAGAAAATTTTCCTGCAATGTATTGAAGAGATAAAGCAGAAACTATTAGAAGGGAAACTAGTAGGTTTGAGAAACTTTTTATCTCTTACTATTGCGGAGCGTACATCTAACCCTTCTGGTAACAGTCCTGCTTCCTTTATGGGTACACATTACTATGCGAAAGCTCATTTCTACACAAAATACAAAAGTGCTATAAGAGGAAACGAGAAAGCCCTACACAAAGCCATTGTAACCAAAAGGAATGCTGTCAAAGCTGATCCGATGAACAAACTCAGATCAGAACAATTCAGACTGATGAATGAGAAGATATATAGGAAAAAGTAAGGCTCACGCTTCCCAAATTATACAACTACTCCACTTAGATCATCCCTATCAGAATGAATATGGAAAAAGATGTCTGTCCAGAATGTGGAAGTAATCGAGTCATTTATCAAGAAGGCTGCATTCATTGCATGGAATGAGGCTACAGCAAATGTGAATAGGACTAATTATAACTAAGAATAATAAATAATTATTAAAACTATGAATCAATTAGAAATTTTTGCCGTAACCTTCGCTGGTTGTTTCTGTGCAATCCTATGCACAATCCTACTTGTACGTATTGCTTTTGCCGGTAGTTTGCGTAAAAAGAAAGAGAAAACAAGGAACTTTCACGATTTTACAACAGAAGCACTGAAAGAAATCAAAGAGAAATGTAGCTGTCTGAAAAAAGATATGGATAAGGATACGGAGGAGGAATAAAATATGAGTGAAATGGTTGGTGCAATGATAATGTTCGCCATATTTATCGTGCTAGGACTTATTGCCTACTTTATCTGGGGAGATGAAAGTCGAAAAGAAGATGATAAACCGAACAGTGATATTAATAAGGCTACCCCATCAAAAGCAATAAACAATCGTCAAATAATCCAGTAACAAATGAGAAAATTGGTTAAAGTATTTATCATAGGTTTACTTGAAATAATCCTGTTTTTATTTCCCATAGTAGAGATACAGGCAAAAAAATGTTCGGAGAGAAAGTTGAGTGCAGGAATAGCTACTCCTGTCTTAAGTAGTGGTCTTATATCTTTTCAAGAAGATGGCATAGAACAGTATCCTGCAGATGAATTGTATGAAGAAAGCTGGAACACTGAAATTTTGAACGCATATAAAAATATTCCTGTTCCAGATTCACTTGTTATAGATATTTCAAGTTTTGTAATGCCTGTAGAAGGAAAAGTAACTTCCCCTTATGGACCTCGTGAATATCGTGGAGAACACTTTCATTATGGGACTGATATCAAGCTTCAGGTAGGAGATACTGTTCGTGCGGCATTTGAGGGGAAAGTAAGGGTAAGAAATTATGATCCTAATGGTTATGGTTATTATCTTGTATTGAGACATCCCAATGGATTGGAGACTGTCTATGGACAACTTTCTCAATTTCTGGTAGAACAAAATCAAAATGTAAACGCTGGAGAGCCAATAGCTTTAGGCGGTGCGACTGGAAATGCCAATGGTTCTTGTCTTCATTTTGAGATTCGTCTTCTAGGAAGTGCTATTAATCCGGCTGAGATAATCGATTTTGATGAGCTTGCACTCAAAGACGATATCTATGTTTATAGAAAAGGTGAATCAGGAGAGAATTATATTGATGGATCTATTTCAAGATCTAAACAATCCCCAAAAAATGCTGCTATCGCTCGTCAGATCAAATCTCTTAGAGATCAAATAGAACAACTAACAATGCAAATAAACCGATTGGAGAAAAAACTATATAGATAAAAACAGAACATATTGGATCTATCTTAATCCAGTCTTCTAACAAAAAAAATCAAATGGAATGAAATGAAATACAAAATCCTGTTACTCTTCTCTATTCTAACTTTTGGTGTATTCTTACCTAACACAAACAACAGTGCCATCGCTCAGTCAAATGAAGATTTCGCTACAACCCTTTACAAGACTAGAGAGGAAGTCTCTGATCTTACAAATGGATCGAAAAACTTATTATCCGATCGTAAAAAATTGCTATTAGAGATGACTGCTCTGATAAACGATATAAATAAAGTCCTTCTAAAATTTAAAAATCACCAAATTAAAGATTGCAACAACGAAATAAGAAATATAGCCAAAAGAATAGAGACTGTTCGCGACAAATATCTTGATTCTGATAGTATAATTGATGATCTCAATAAAAGAAAAGCCGCTGTTGATTGCCAATTTCATGAAAACTCAGGACTGCAAGATCTAATTTATATGGGAGATCTCAACAAAGCGATTCACGAATGGAACGTTTTCAATAAAGAATTTAGCTCAAAATTAGATATCTACCTCAATAAGAGAGATGCCTTCATGAGCAAAGTGAAGACCCTTCCATCTGTGCGTAAACTTCAAAATGAACTAGCAAACATTACAAATGGATGGCAAACCTTAATTTCCGATGAGAAAAAATTCCTATCGGAAGCGGATCTTCTGATAAAGGACATAGATAGAGTAATTGGAAAGATTGATAATCGTGAGATAACAAACCACAATAACGAAATAAAGGATGTCAACAATAAGATAAGCAGTATTAGAGACAAAAGTGGTGATATCAAGCACAGGTATAATGAACTTGATAGCAAGGCAGATTCAATAAGCAAAACACCAGGAGTTGGAAATCTAGTTGGTTGGACTGACTATAACAAAGGACTTGCTGAATGGAATGCTCTTATGGATGAAGAAGATAATCCAAAGTGGAAGATCTATAATGAGAAATTATATGCGTTGAAGAGTAAAGTAAAGAACTTCCCATCTGTACGCAAACTTCAAAATGAAGTAGCAGGCATCACAAATGGATGGCAGATTTTAATTTCTGATGATAAGAACCTACTTTCAGAAATGGACTTTCTGATGAAAGACATGGACAGAGTAATTGGGAAGATCAACAGACGTGAGATAACAAACTACAATAATGAAATAAAAGATGTCAACAATAGGATAGGTAGTATTAGAGACAAAATTGATGATATTGACTATAGGAGGAATGAACTTAATAGCAGAGCAGACTCAGTAAGCAAAACTCCAGGAGTTGGATACATGGTCGACTGGACTGACAAGAATAAAGTGGTTGATGAATGGAATGCTCTTATAGATGAAGAAGATATTCCAAAGTGGGATATCTACAACAAAAAAGTAGAGACCTTCAATAGCATAACAGCAAACCTTTCAAATCATCCATAATCTTGCACTACAAGCATCCGGAATAAAAGCCCATCTATGATTGGCAATGTTTGAATCATAGTTTTGTGGTGACTTAAAGTAAATGATGTCTATCAAGAACAATAAACAATCGTCAAATAATCCAATAACGAATGAGAAAATTACCTAAAGTATTTATCATCCTGTTTATATTTCCTGTAGTGGAAATACATGCAGCTTCCCCAAGCTAACCACTCAGTCCAAAAAAGAATGTCTTGCTCAGGCTAATAGTGGTGAGATAGGGTCTAAAGGAGACCAATGCTGCAATGTTCATTGAAGGAGTCAAACAGCTAGCCTTATTTGGAAGTCTTTCTATAATGTTGATTACCTTTATTAGATAAAGGATATGAAGAAATTTAAGAAAACCCATTTGCTTATAGGACTAGCAATGGCATTGTATATAGCTTTCCATGCAGACTTGGTTCATGGGATTGGAATTGAGTTTGGATCAGATGGCTATGAGGAATATCAGCAATTTTTTATCCAGGAAATTGCCTTGATGAACAACATAACAAAGCTTATCCATGACCCTCAATTATTGGGAATCTTTCATGATAAATGGGGAAAAGCAATAGAAGATGAAGTACAAGAGGTAATAGATAGCTATCATGCGGGGAGGAAGCTTGACCCATATCAGGCCTATAAGGTTAAGAAGATGCTCAAAGACCCAAAGATGATGGAGTTCATGCAACAAGCATTAAAAAGAGAAAAGATAAAAGCTGACTTAAAATCTAAATGGGGAAACTTTTCTGAGGCATATAGAGCAACACATAGCCTTGACGATGTCTTTGCCCTTGATGGAGAAGATGAATACGGGACTCCTAAATTCAAATATGAAGCTAGAGACATACATGGTGAGTTTACTTATGACGACTATCTTGATTTAATAAAAAAGTACAATCTGAAAACCGACCGTGGGGAAGTAACTAGAGATAGAGCTGGGCGAGTATGGGATAACTTCTTCGGTCATGCTATTAGCCAGGAACAACAACAAGACTTGATTAATAATTTAGTATATAGAGACAACCCTCAGGCATTCATGAAGTTTTATAATCTTATGCATATGGATCCTGATAAATTACGTGAGTTGATAAAGGAACATCCTGAAATTTCTCAAGAGTACCAACAATTGAAAGCGTGGTACGGAGTTGCAAAAACTAAAGCATTAAACGCTCTTAGGACAGATTATATTGACCTTCAAGAACATCATCCTAAGGTTTCGTCTTTTTCCTATAGGCGTTCCTATAGGCGCTTGAAATAGTAATAATTATTCTATTTCAAGAAGAGGATTGGTTGAACAATTCATGAAAGGGCACGAAGGAAGGCCTATGGATGCAGAAGCAGTGCCTAATTTGCTAGGCGACGTAAAAAAGTGGATTAAGACTATCAAAGGATGGCATGGGAAATACAGAGAAGGCCTTTATGGGTTGTTGAACTCAACCTATGTAAATGGATCTGACATTACATAGTCTTATGTAGCCTCAAATGACTCAGCTCACGTTGAATTTTCAGATAAGAGACTTTATGAAGGGCAACGCAGGTAGAATAATTGGGCAAAAACTTATGCAGCTATTTACACAATCAGGTGCGTACTACAATGAAAATGGGATGACAGTTAAGAATGGGAAACTTCAAACCCGAGGAATTATTATAGAAGTTCCTCATCAATCCTAACATCGTTACTTATTCACTAGCATTTGCTGCTGGAGTTGTCAATTCCATCGGATCTTCCCCGTACCGATTGCTCCCTTTCTGTCCTCTTGAAAAGAAAAGCCATAGAGGAAAAAGAGGAACAAACTGCCACCAAGCACTACGTCCCAGATCATGGCAACGCTTTGATCCCTGTGCAAGGGAAAAATACAGAAAGAATATCCACAGACAGTAAAGAATTATACTATCCTTGTTATTATTCATAATAACATTCATAATAACAAGGCTAATAAAACTTATGATATATCCCTTTCTTCCAATACGTCCCTTAAACGAAAAATACCCTTTTAATTTTTTTAACATGATCATCCTGTAAATTTCTTTTATTCGGAATTCACTCAAAAATAAAAAAAAGCAGGACACAAATCCTGCCTATTCAAATACCTCATTCCAGTTGTGTTTTATCATACCTTTCTCATCAGCTTCTCCCAAGACGATCTGTCTTCCCCTGAGCTTAGGAACTCTTGACTGTGCTAAAGCATTACCTCCTCCATCTAAATCCAAAATATTTTGTCTACGGCTTCTGTATAATCTTCCTACCGTATCTGCTGCTCCCAGAACAGCATTCCTCAACTGACCTGGCAAGTCCAAGGTCATCATGCTTGCATCTCCTGTCCCATCTTCTCCACTTCCTGTCTTCACATGCCCAACCAATACAAGGCTTTTACAAAGACCTAGAAATCCTTCAAGTACCTTCATAAACGCCATCCTAGGCCAATACCATGCACCACCAAAGGGTATATCCTCAACAGATCCTTGATAATATTTCCCTTTTGCTGTATCCTTATAGAGCGACAATCCATAGGGCTTCACAAGCTCATAAAATAACGAGGCGTTGTCGATAACAATTACAGGAAACTTATTTTTACTGTTACGTATCTCCTTCCCCAACTGAAAAAGCTTCTCTATAGAAGAAATTTGGACCTTCATGGCATCAATGTATTTGTACTCCTCAGCAAGATCAATAATCAAAGCTCCAGGGATCATAGCGCAAAGCGTACTCTTTCCTGCTTTTGGATCCCCGTATAGAACCATCAGTCTTGGGTTCTCATTCTTATTCGCTCTTACAACGCCTGATGGCAAGAGCGGCTGGATAACTTTTATTTCTTTTATTGCTGCTTCCATTGTTTTAGTTTTTAAAATTGTTTATTAAACTCCGTTTCCTTAGAAATCATATGCGACTCCTCCAATTTCCTAATAGGACAACCCTTGGATTTAGCCAGCGGAGATTTGGATTAGTCGGCCCTTAAAGGGCATATGACGCAAAGTTAACGCCATATGTAATTAAATTATTTGTTCTGTAAATCCCATTCGTCCCATTCATCTACATATTGTTCTTTCTCTTTATATTCCCACACATAATGACCTCTTAACCAAGAAAATCTTTTGTCTGCTGGGTATTTCTGATTTAAATATGTTTTCCAAGATGATTGCCATACTACCATGTATGCTTCATAATAGACGATGTTCATCATTAAACCGAAGAAAATCCTAAATAATATGTGTTCCATTTCTTTATAAATTTGGTATGAATAAAATCCATGTACTCCATATATAAAGTACAATATTGGCTATAAATGCTACTCCGAAGCCTGTTCCCATCTCTTCTAATATTGGATGTATTTCCCATGTTATAGCAAGAAACCATATTGGTATTCCAATAATCAGTTTCAATGCTTGATATATCGTTGCATATATTGCTATAAACTTCTCTTCTCCACTTTTTTCGTCGTATTTATGCCAAAATTCTTTCTTCCATCCTCTAATTCTTCTCCAAAACCATTGCATATACTTTCTTATTTACGCACGTTAAACTTCAATTCTGCTGATAAACCAATAAACTCATTCATAGTAAAAGCCAAAGCCTTCTTAATTGCCTTGGCTTTTGTCAAGTCTTCTTCTATTGTCTCTATTAACTCATCAAACTTGTCTCTTGTTTCAGCAATGTTTCTTATCTCTTTTCTCATTCGGTCAATGATGTCGTTTGTTGTTGCTTTCATCAGTTTACATTGTCTATGAGAAACTCCGCAACGTATAATGCTGTTTCATATCTCTCAAACCTAATGTTAGTTCTCTCTCCCTTGTCATCAACCTCTTCCATGTCTATAGAATAGCCATTGTCTTCAACCAACGAACTGTAGTTTTCATACTCATATTTCTGTTTGCTTATGTCTATGTCATATTCTACATATATGATATCTGCAAGTGCTTCAATTGCTTCTTTGTATGAACCAAATTCTTTCTTCTTGCCCTCGATATCATATTGGTACTTACCATTCTTGTCAATGTAGTACGCTGTTTTCATATAATGTTTAGTTTTTACTGTTATACTTACTATTCAATAACTCTTCATATTCATCATAATGATCATAGCCAATATTATCAACATTGATCATAGCTAACATGTCTTCCAACTGGTGACCTACGTAGTTTGCACACGATTCTCCACGTTCATCAATATAGTCCAACACGTCTTGCCATAGTCTTTTTACTCCTGCAATAGTTTCAGGATTTGCCTTTGGTGATGGTGTGAACATTAAGTTTAGTAAGGCTTTCTTGCTGATATTTTTTCTAATCTTTTTCATAGCTCTAGTTTGTTTAAATGTTAAACTTTTCTTTATACACTCCTTGCTTCTCTCTTGTTTTCTTCACATAATTTCATCAAACGATCTATCATTGATCCTAGTTCTTCTAGTCCTACAAATTTGTCTTCCATGGCTTTAAATGTATTTTGTTATAAACTCTGTTATCATTCTCAAAATGGGCTCAATAAAGTTTACATAGATATCATGCCCACTAATTGATATCAATGGAAATATTGTCATAAGAAATTGTATCTTCTCATCTTGTTAATCATTTATACTGTTGAACATAAAAAAAGGCAAGCTTGTGGCCTGCCTCAACTAAATCATATAATATTAAACGTGCGTGCTCAGCTCCTTCTAGGCTTGTCACGCTTGATTCTTCTTCACAAATTTAATCATTTTGACACATACAACAATCGTAGTAGAACTGCCCTATAGCCGTATCAAACTCTCTGTTTATATGGTCTTGTTTATATGGTCTATATTCTTGTCTATTATGTACAGCCTTATATCTCTGTAACTCATTTGCATTCTATCTATACTCATAGAACCAAACACACAATATCCTAACTACATTCTTTTCTCAATGCAAGCCTTAGACTTGGTCGCCCGATCAACTAAGGCTTGTTCCTTGAGAATCCATACACAATGCATTCATTGCATCATTCAACTCGCTTGCAACACAAGCACATAACCTTTTGAACATATCTATCTTTGTCAATGCTAACACAAACAGCACTGGATAGATGATTGTTATCAATACTCCAACAATTGCTTTAATTAGTCTCATCGTATCAAAAAAAAATAGAGCAGACATTACATCTACTCTATTTTCAACAGTTATAGAATAATTAACTAGAATAGTAATCCGGCTTCTTCTTCATGGTCAACAGTGACCTTCCTGCCCAACAAGCCGTCAACCTTGGACAGATCATCTTCTACTTGTTCTTCTGTTTGTTTTGTAAACCTATCGTATCTTTCATTCACTTTGAAGAACTTAGTCTTGTCATCCTTCTTTATCAAATGGCTTGGATAAATGTTAGGCTCAAACGTTGATGATCGCAACACAACATAATCCTTCTTGTTGTATACCCATACTCCACATACATTGACCTCATTGCTATTGAATAGCTTTTGATGTTGTATCATCCCTTCCTCATAGATTTTTATACTCTCTTCTATGATGTCAACCCAATCCTCACATTGTTCTGGGTATTTACTAACCACTTCTTCCATTGCTTCTCCAAACGATCCATTTGGCTTAGCATAAACACATGCCAAGATCTCACACACTTGTGATGTCTTGTTTAACTTCATCTTCTCAAACGCATCATCTGTTGCTGCAAATGTTCTGTTTGGACCAAAGATATTGGTGAAGTTATTTGACAAATTATTCTTGTCTGTAAATGTTACTTGTAATACGTCGTTAAGCTTTTCGCTTAGCTTGATCTCTTTGATGATGACATTAGTCTTGATGCCTGGTTCAAACACAGTATTTTCAGTGCTCTCAGTCCTCTCAGTCCTCTCAATCCTCTCAGTTATCGTTTTGATGCGCTGTTTTAACCCTTTGATTATAATTTTCATGTCGATAGAGTCATCAGACTCAGTTCTCTTCTCTTTCACATCATTGAACTGGTTTTGTGCATTGTAATTTTTCATTACCTTTTCTTGAAAAGATTCCATAATTAAATCGGTTTAATATTATATATAATTTTAGTTTGTTAGAATAGTATTCTGATCATTGTGGGCGAAAAGCGTGTGAGATGGATTATCAGCCGCACTTGCCACCCCACAATATCATACTATTTTTTTCTTGTTTTGCAACTTTATTCGAAAAAATCTTCAGAAATAAACAGCTCTGCAAGTTTTGCAAGTATCCTTGCATCCAATGTTGATATTTCTAGTACTTCCGCAACAGTTATTATATCGTTAAACATGATTGTAAGTATTAATAGATTAAACAATAGAATATACTCAGCGATAATGCCAGATAAGGGCAATATCACTACCAATGATTATAGATTACACGAGCTATTTGGATAAGAATAGCTACTACAGCTGCCACACAGAAGATTAATAGTACAGCTATACCTAGTTACGAATGGGAATGAGAATGATTGTTCCCATACCTGTTTCTTAGATTTAGTAGTTAGACTTGATTCATTCCCTAAGTGGAAGGCAGTACGTACCAAGCCTGCGAAGGTGATTAGGGTGCAGAAAAAAAGGATTGTTAGTTTGGACGATGGGTGGGGGTGCTTTCCCTCTGGCACCGTGGCCCGGGCATTTTGTTTAAGCTACTCCACAAACTCGCTACCCACACTCTACTCTGTGCTGATATTTCGACATGTTGTAGAACACTATTGCATTTCCATGCAGAGCTTATTACATTAATTCTAGTTTAATGTGTTAGATGTTAGACATTACGATTAGGTTTCATAGTTTAGGCATAGTCAGGGAGGCCACCCTTTCCGTGCCTTTCTATTTTAGCCCAAATCTCCTCTCTATTTGGATGCTCAACACATCTTACATCTGGACAGAAATACTGGCTAATGCTGCAAGGCGATAGTCTGAGCCAAAGCAAACGGACGCATCAATCTCTATGGAACTGAAAGCAAGATTGTATATGATAAGGCTTAAGCATATCATCGTCATCTGTGTAGTATTATGTATGCCATATCTCGTTTAAGCCAGTATAACTCCTCTCTATTGCATTTTCTTTGTTCAGATGATGTTGTTTTTTTATCGCAACGTAAGATAATGCAATGTACCCACCTTAAAATGCGTCATATGATGTCTCTTCTAGTCTGGAAGCTCCACATCTTACATCTGGACAGAGAAAAACTAGTCATACTCGAATATCCTTCAAATCTTTCCAGTTGAGAAATTTGTTTTCCTTTTTCCTTTTGGGGCTTGGGAGTTCATTCTTGGGTGGGGGACCAGCGAAGCAGCGAATGAAATGAGCGACCCCCCACCCAAGGAATGAACGAACGCCCCAACCTATGTAGTGTAAGCATTATGCGAACAAAAAACTTGAAGCTCAACAACTTACATCTGGACAAAAATACTGGCTATGCTGCAAGGCGATAGTCTGAGCCGAAGCAGCTGACCTATGGACATATCTGCTCAGGGAGTTTGTCATGCCTGATCCATACAGGAACCATCCTGATGATAGAGATGTGTTCACTGATACAATGGCTGTCGTTTCTGAGTACTTGATCCCATTTGATGAATTCAGATACATAGAGACAGAGATTCCAAATCCAAATTACGATCCTAATGCTCCAAAGAATCCAGCAAACCCACTTTACGATAAGGAAGTTTGAATTCCTTTCTTTATGTTAAGAGTTGTTTGCCATTTTACTTATCATTGTAAAACCTATTATGAAATACATATCCCCCATTCTAAGAATCTCTCAAAAACGGCCGTACAAGCCGTAAAACATGGAATTATGAGTATCCATTGTTCTTAAAAAACAACATCTATGGGGCATTTGCCTTGAATAAAATAACTAAATAGGGGTGTTGTCAGGACAAAACAACAACAAATTGGAGCTTCGTAAATTATAGATACATTCGTGTCCTTAATCAACTAGAATATTTATGGAGACATTGAAAGATAAACTTAGGATAGCGACAGACAAGATAAAATTAGAACAACTAAATAGTGTAGAGGATGATAGTATAGAGGGGGGTCAGGAAGAACAGGAAGAAGAAGAAGAAGAAGAAGAAGAAGAAGAAGAAGAAGAAGAAGATTACGGAGTTGTTGTTCTTCATGAGCTATTAGAACAGGGGCTATCAATACATGAGATATCTATTGCACTGGAACAATTTGCATTGAAACAGCTAGATGATGGTCAGGAAGAAGAAGAGAACGGAGTTTTTATTCCCGAACAACACAAGCTACCTCCTGCACTAGAACAGCTAAATGCATTGAGTAGGTCTATAAAAAGAGACGAAAAGATAGCACCAAAGCCAGAAGGACTGCAGAAAGAATGGTTGAATGTTATTAAAGACGAAATCCATTCATTTGTAAGTGGACTTATCCCGGGCTGGGAAAAAATTGTTCCCGTTAACATTCGGATGCTATATCCTTATCCTATGAGTGGTACCGTAATTCATAAACCTCCAAATCTTAGCATCAATCCATTTTCAACAAGCAGTAAAGACATCATTCAGTCCTATATAGTAACAACTGCTAGATATGATTTCTCTGTCCATGAGAAGCGTATTCTCTATCGGATTATAGAGTGCCTGCAATATCAATTAAAGGGAAAGCACCTAGATAAAAATTTTATGATTAGCCCGGATCTTTACGGAATGGTACGTGTTACTCTTCCTTTGTCATATTTAAATCCAAAGAAAGGAAAACATATCTCAGAAGATGTTAAAGAGGCACTTAAGACCCTGCAAAAAAAGATGATACAGTATGAGGATAACGGCCAATGCAAGGAGGTCAAATTGATTGAACCACCAATTGAACAACCATTAATACTCGGTCGCGAGGTCTCATTCCTTCTACATCAAGATGCCTATGAACTCCTGCTGAACTTTCCCAAAGGCTTCAAAAGATATGAGCTAAAGACTGCAATGGAATTCAATAGTGTCTATGCTATGCGTTTCTATGAACTTCTGTCTGGACAAAAGAAACCTTTGACCTATAGCACAGAAAAATTAAAAACTATGCTCAAGTTGGAAAATAAATATAGGGACATAAGAACTTTTATCTCTCGTATAATTGACCATTCAAAGAAAGAGTTAGATCAAAAGTCCCCTTATACCTTTACATACGAGTTAGAGCACGAAAAGGAACGTAATCAGAAGGGGCGTAAGAAAATTAGCAATATCAAATTCATACCTATCTATCAGCCTGAACATAGAAACACGGACTTGGCTCTTCAGGAAGAGCAGAGAAGTCTTGACCTATCTGTAGCACTACGTCCAAAGGAACTGAATATATTTCTTGAACTTGGTTTTAGTGAGAATGAGTTAAAGACACGACACTTTGTAGTAATACAAGACTTACACAAGGCAAAAGAGATGGATTTCAGATTTCCTATTTTCGACATGATTGACTATGTCAAGAAAAAAGAGAATCCTAGAATCTATCTGATCACTACATTGAAGAATCAAATAAAAGAATGGAAGAAGAAATTTCAAGAGCAAGAAGAAAATAAACTGTCCGAAGCAGCGATGAAAGTTAAAAAGGAACGTCAGCGTAAACAAGATAAAATTATCGCTTTCTTGCAGAACTGTACAACAATACCCAATTCCACATTTGAAAATGAACGAGAGCAGATAATCGAACGTATACATGATAAAGGTGGAATTCTCTATTTGAGAAAAATATACGCAGCATGCAATGGAGATAAGGATAGAATAATGAAAAAACTGATGGATAATAAGATCATAACAAAATAATAGATACCTGAATTATGGATAATGAAAAAAGTTTCAGCCCATATGAACTGAATATAGAAAAAAAATTACTTGGAGCTTTAATACTTGGTTTGGAAGGTGATTACGAGCAGATAAGTAGACTACAACTTGCTAAAGAATATTTCCACGAGATTCACCAACCTGTTTTTGCCGCCATTCAAGATCTAGCAAATGAACCAGCTCCTATCAATAAAGAAACGGTCATCGAACGAATGAGACGCAATGGAACACTTAAGTTAGAAGAATATATTGCCGAGCTAGTAGAGTTTGCAGACAAAGATGGAATAGTTTCAGGTCTGGAATATTATGCTAATATCATTGAAGAAAAACATCGTAGAAGAGAATGGATAGATTTTCTTCGGAAGCAATTAGGTAAGGCTAAAGACGAGAATAATAATATATACTCTCTAATACAGAGAGCAGACACAGAACTGTTTAAGATGTCCAAGAAATCTTACAAAAAAGATTTTTCTTCCTTCTCAGATATTGCAAAAAGGGTCGTCTGTGGTGAAACAAAAGAAGAAATAACAAAAGAAGAAATAAGAAAATATTTAGATACACCCGATAAGGGTTTGCTATCAGGATTCACTGATTTGGACAAAATCACTGGTGGATGGCACAACTCCGACCTTATCATCATTGCTGCTCGCCCATCAATGGGCAAGACAGCTATGTGCTTGTCTATGATAAAAAATATGGCTGACATGAATATACCTGTTGCTTTTTGCTCAATAGAAATGTCAGAAAAAAAAATTTTTGAGCGTTCTCTTGTCAATATCACCAACAATAACAGTAGTGCGTTTAGAGAAAGAGATTTAGAAGAATGGGAAAAAAATAATATAGTAGCAACAATAGACCTTATTATCCGTAATGATAAAAAATATCCTATTTATGTAGATGATACATCAGAGTTGTCCATATTTAATCTTCGAAACAAAGCTTTACGTATAGTAAAAGAACACAATGTAAAGTGTTTGTTCGTAGACTATATGCAACTGATAACTGCTCGGGGAGAAAACGATAAATCTATGAATCGTGTATATGAGATAAGCGTTATATCACGTGAATTGAAAGCAATAGCAAAAGATCTAGACATTCCTGTCATCTCTATTTCTCAACTTAGTCGAAAGTCAGAGGAGCGTCTAAATAAAATTCCAGAACTCTCTGACCTGCGTGATTCGGGTGCTATTGAGCAGGATGCCGATGTGGTGTGTTTTATTTCTGAACAGATAATAAAAGAGAAAGAGAAACATCAAATCATTATAGCCAAACATCGTAACGGAGAAACAGGAGCTATAGATATTGTCTTCAATAAGGATAAAGTAAGATTTGAAAATAAATACAAGAAGAAACCAGAATCAGATAGCAGCAAGACTCCTAGCGAATAACCCCTACTCGTCTTCCAACATTCCTTAGCAAAAGAACATTGGAACATATGTATATATGTATATATGGACAAAAGTCCATCTGCTTGCACAGACATATGTTCACTTAAAGTAAAATTCATACAGACAATACTCCATAAGTACTTTTGAACACGACAATAAAAGTACTTACGTGTCCTTGAACAAAAATTTATATTCTCAAACGAATATTTATTTGCATTACCATAAACACATATGACCACACGAATAAAAGTTCAAACAGACAAATGACGTTTAGTATTTTTTGGATATAAATTTGATAGTATATTTGTCTATTTGAACAAAAGTGTATATATTCAAACAAATATTTATTTTAATAGACAAAGGAACGTATGAAGAAAACTATCTCTTTTATCAACAACAAAGGAGGAGTAGGGAAGACAACTGGAACAGTAAACATAGGATGTGGACTATCTAGGCTTGGGAAAAAGGTTCTGTTGGTCGATCTGGATCCACAAGCGAACCTAACTGCCTGCAGTGGTTTAGCTTTGCCTTTAGAGAAGAACATCTGTGGGGCATTGCAAGGAACTTATCCTCTCCCTATTGCACAAGCTCCAATTGGGGTGGACATAGTCTGTTCAACTCTTGACTTATCTGCTGCAGAGAAAGAACTGGCAGATGAACCTTTTAGGGAGCTATTACTAAAGAAACTTCTTGCTCCAGTAGTAGAGAACTATGACTGGGTACTAATAGACTGTCCACCGTCCATAGGCGTTCTAGCTCTGAATGCCTTGACAGCATCAGAATTGTGCATCATACCAGTAGAATTGGCAAATTTTGCTTTGGTAGGGATGGACCGTCTTATTCAGTTAATAGGCAAGGTACATGACCGCATCAATTCTGACCTTGACGATTACAAAATACTGATTAGTCGGTCAGATACAAGGCAGACAGTACAGAAGGAGCTAGCTGAAAGCCTTACTGAGAAATTTGGAGAACACGTGTTTCACTCAATCATACGAAACAACGTAAAGATTTTAGAATCGCAAATGAGCCGCAAAGATATTTTTTCCTATGACCCAAAATGCAATGCAGCACATGACTACATGTCTGTTTGTGAAAAATTATTAAAACTGTATGAATCATGAGTAAAAAACAACTATGGAATGTGGATAGCGTTCTTCCATCATCTACACAAAAAGAGTTAACAAAAAATTCTATTTCTAACAACGAAGTGAAAGAAATCCCGAATGGGGAGGCACCATCTACAGCTTTTCAGGAAGAGCTGGTTGACATACATTGTAAGATAGAAAAATCCCTAAGAAGGCGAATGCGGATGTATTGTGCAGACAAAGAAGAGTTACTACAGGACTTCATCAGGGAAGCTATCTCGGAACGGCTAGAAAAGAAAGAAAAATAGTATACATATAGCTTGAGAGGCTCCATAAATTATTTTAAACAAAGTCGCATTTTTTATTGACTTTGTTTTGTTATTGTTGTATATTTGTTGAATAATTTATGCCGGGACAAAGTTCATAAATTTAATTTATGCTCACGGTGTATAAAATAACAAATTATAAACAGAAAATAACATGAAAAACTATAATGAGTTCATCGACTATAACATGTTGTGTACATATCAAAAAGATCCTACTCTTTTCTTTGATCTTTGGTATGGAAAGAGTAAACCACGTCCAGAGAGCAAAGCAATGAAATTCGAAAAGATGATTCATGCTGCCATTTTTAATCCTGAGTGGTTCAAAAATGAATTTTCAATAGCAAATATCAGTACTCCCAAGAATGCTCATATGGAAAAATTTTGTAAAGCTATCATAGCAGGTAAAACCCCTACTGAGGCATATCTGGCCAGCTACAAGGTGCTGTCAAAAGATTCACCTGCAAAAGCAAAAGAGCTTTATAAGAAAATGAAAGATTATATATGTTGGTATAAACGTGTAGGCGGGAAACATCCAATTTCCGAAGATGAGATGGGTAAGATAAGGAGCATCCTTGATAAGGACAAAGCTATGATTGAGAGTATTCAAGAATATATACATAGCATGAACAATGGTTGGAATGAATTAGAGGTTCGTTTTTATCATGATTGCGGGTTAGAGTGTAGGGCAAAGATAGACCTCATTCAAATGGATAATAAAGAAAAAAAAGTAGGGGTTGCTGATCTAGAAATTTCTCCACAAAGTACTGAATATTTCTTTTATGGGATGAATGAAGGGAGGAATAACTATCTGCAGAAATTAGCTTATCAAACGGTGGCAGTTAAGGAGACATTCAAATTAGGGACAGAATGGACATTTGAATATCCTACCATATACATTAACTCAAAAACATTGGACATCAATTTCCTTTGGCTAGAAGAAACAATGGAACGCCATATTAGAAAAATTAATAAAGACATTAGTGATATCAATGCAGAGATAGAGAGAAGAAGACACCGATCTATGGTCGAAAGGACAGGGATAAATTATGGAGCAGAAGACATCCAATGGTCTGGATCTTTGCAATAGTGATGAATTTCTATTAAGTAGAAATAATAGATTAAAGATGGACACAAGTAACCAAAACATAATACACTTACAAGGCATAGGATCTCAAAAAGTAGAAGTTCTTGAGAAAGAAATTAATGTTGTCTCATGTCAGGATATGCTCTATTATTTCCCATATCGCTATAAAGATCAAAGAAAATCCTATAGAGTTGACAAAATTCGTGAAATCAATATCGAGATGTCTTATGTTCAACTGAAAGGTAGAATACTTCGATATTCACGGTCATTAAATTATCCACGACTGAGTGGTATATTCGATGATGGAACAGGGACAATAGAATTAGTATGGTTTAACTCCATAAACTGGGTTCCCAAATACTATAAAATAGATGAGGAGTACTACGTGTACGGCAAGCTTAGATTTTTTAGAGGGAAATACATATCAATTGTTAATCCACAAATAAAAACAGAATGTAAATTCTGTGAAGGAGTAACACGTATGCAGGGAATATACCGCACAACGGCAAAAATGAAAAAAGCTTCGTTGGATTCTAATACAATAAGTCAAATAATGAGACAAATATTAGAATACACAAAAGAACCTCTTTCAGAGACCTTGCCAACAGGAATAATTGATAAATGCAAGTTAATCTCCTTAGACGAAGCCATACATAATATTCATTTTCCAAAATCCGATAATTTGCTAGAGCAAGCACAGTATCGCCTAAAGTTCGAAGAACTTTTCTATGTGCAACTTGCCAATTTATTGAATCCAAACCGTAGAAAAAAACAATTGGATGGATTTTGCTTTAGTAAAGTAGGAGAGAATTTTCACTTCTTAAAAAACAATCTCCCTTTCGAACTAACCCATGCACAAGAAAGGGTATTCAATGAAATCAGGCAAGATATGAATACTGGAAAACAAATGAACCGTTTGGTGCAAGGAGATGTTGGAAGCGGGAAAACGGTAGTAGCATTATTATCCATTTTGACAGCAATTGATAATGGTTTTCAAGGGGCAATTATGGTCCCTACGGAAATATTGGCAACGCAACATTACGAGACAATTAGTCATTTGTTGGAAGGATCAACTGTAAAAGTAGCATTGCTAACTGGGTCAACAAAGAACAAGGTGAGAGAAGAGATGCTTCCAAAAGTAAAAAGTGGAGACATACAAATCCTGATTGGCACTCATGCCTTGATTGAAGACAGCGTTGAATTTAGTAATCTTGGATTAGTCGTAGTGGACGAACAACATCGTTTCGGAGTAACACAGCGAGCTAAGTTGTGGGACAAAAACTCTACTCCACCACATGTATTAGTCATGACTGCAACTCCTATTCCTCGTACAATGGCAATGACAGTATATGGAGATCTGAATATCTCCACCATAGACGAGTTGCCACCGGGAAGAAAACCAATAAGGACCTATCATATCTATGATGAAAAAAGAAATAAAATGTACGAATATGTACGAGAACAGTTAAAAATAGGTAAGCAGGTTTACATTGTTTATCCTCTAATAGAAGAGAATGAAAAAATAGATTTAATAAATCTACAGGAAGGGTTTCGAGCTGTAAGCAAAGTGTTTCCTGAATACAGTATTTCTAAGGTTCATGGACAAATGAAACCGGAAGAAAAGAATCAAGAGATGCAAAAATTTGTTTCTGGTGAAACACAGGTAATGGTTTCTACAACGGTAATAGAAGTTGGAATAGATGTCAAGAATGCTTCTGTGATAATCATCGAAAATGCAGAACGCTTTGGACTATCCCAGCTGCATCAGTTACGTGGAAGGGTAGGACGTGGTACAGAACAAGCTGTATGTATTCTGATAACCAATTATGAGTTATCTAAAGAAGCACAAAAACGTATTAATGTCATGACAAAGACTAACAATGGATTTGAAGTTGCAGAGGAAGATTTGAAACTTCGCGGGCCAGGAAGTATAATAGGAACAAAACAAAGTGGGTTTGCACCAAAAAAATTAAGAATAGCTAATGTTTCCAAAGACGTAAATATATTAATCCGTGCAAGAAACTTTGTTTATGAAATATTAAATGCTGACCCTGCTTTAAAGGACCCACGATGTAATCTGCTAAAACAACAATTACATAAATGGAATACGAAATATCAAACCCAATGGGCAAGAATTAGCTGATTCTAATTCAAAATAGAGGATGAAAAGCAATTCTTTTTGATTATTCTTAATCCTCCTTTTGAGGGTACAAATCTTCTTCCAATGCTTGCGGATCTTCACCGTATTCATTCTTTCCTACCTGTCCCTTTGCACACAAAAGCCATAGTTCATAAAGTGGGATAAATTGCCACCAACCGCTGCGTCCTATATCATGGCAACGTTTAGCTCGTTGAGCAAACAGAAACCAAAACAAGAATATCCACAGAAGGAAGAATCTCGATCCTAGCATACAAAAGCTTAAAAAAACAGTTAGAAAGCTCATGATGAACTCCTTTCTACTGATTCTTCCTCTAAACGAGAAGAATCCTGTTAATGTCTTAAATATGCTTATCAATACATCCTGCATACTGTTACTATTTACTTGGTACTCATGATAACTTGAAATATGTGGATGACTTATCAAAAAAGAGTAGACTTTACCACTAATCAAGTAATACTTTTCGTACATTGACAAGCAAAAATAAATAAAATGAGCAAAGCCTGTGTCCCATGTAGAAAATGTTCTATTTGTGTAAGGAAACTAGCCAACAAATGGAAATCATTTTGGAGTAAACTGAAATGTAGTGGTTAATTTCAACTTATTTTCAATTCATTCCTCTTTTTTAGAATCAGCTTTTGCTATAACATCTCGATAGTAAGCATCAGCTTCCCTATTAAAAGCATCCCTTATGGGTGTTCCCTTCTTTCCATACTTTTCGTCCAACATTGCATCCGTTGTAGGTAGCTGTCTGATCTTATCCATATCTATCTTTGCCGTTCTATCTTCCTGTTCAGTGTCCCTATAGGAAGCATACTGAAGCTTTGCCTGTTTTGACAGTTTCTGCTTCCACTTTTCTTCGTCCCAGTTCTCCAATATGTTCTGCAAAGGTTCCAAAGCAAAACATTTGGAAGCCATCTCTATTGGGCTGTGTCCTGTATCAATGCTGAGTGGATCATAAAACCGTAGTGAGAAATCTTCTACATGTTCCATGAACTGAGTTGTGTTAAGCCTGTACTCAACTGTAATATTAAAAGACCAACTAAGCCTATAGTAACAGCCGTATTCCTTTATCACATCCTTCCAATTAGATGGATCTACCTCTATGTTAACGTAGAAGACACGAAGAAAAACTTTATTACCATCCATCACTCTGATATCGAAAGATGGAGGTTTGCAGCTGCTAAATGAATAGAGATCGTGGTGATAACGATACTGTCTGTCCTCCCCCAGAAAACCCTATGACATAGTAATCCTCACCGTAACCATCAATGACATAACGTAGAAAGTTAACTTCATGATATGTCCGGTCTGAGAGACCTTCCTTCCAATTGAGATGTGTCTTATCGGTTTTGAGTTTGAGTTGGTGACTCATGTGTTCTAATCACTTTCGTTAGGTCTATCAGCACCTGTCCACTCCTCACTTGCCGAAAATAGGTTAGGTATGGCAGTCAGTAAAATCAGAGGAAGAAATAGGTATTGAATTTGTTTCACATGTATTATTATAAATTGCAATATACTCTTCTTTAACCTACTTCAATTAAGGCAAGAGGACAAAAGCAATTTTGTTCTTTTACTGTATACGTTCAATGGATATGAAAATAGTTCCTTATTCTTTTCATCCCGTTTCGGATGAATTTCCCTATATAAGACCCTCTACTAGCCTGAACGACATTAGTAGAAGTCTTTTCCTGTTTTTCTTGATCTTGATTGGAAACGATGACTATCTGTTCTTCATTCACAGTTTCTTCCTTCACAATTAGCTCATCCTTCGTCTGATCATTTCTCTGTTCTAATGAAGTAACCTTAGGAACATCTTTAAGAGCAGTCTTAGGAGCAGCCTTAAGTGCTTTCTTTCGTTGGCCAACTGATCCGATGGATTGAATGCTTTTTTGTAATGAAGCCTTCATTTTATCCTTATCCTTATTGCAGGAATGAATCAGTTTATCCAAACAATCATGATCTCCGTGAGTTAAAACATATTCAAACGCCTTATCTAGTTCTTTTCCTAAAAATCCTAAATAATCTTTGAGAAAGTAATGGATGCTTTGCTTATCCTGATGATATGCCTTAACCTCCTGCTGTAATTGCTTAGATAGCTTATCCTGATTCTGCTTAGACAATTCTTCTTTCCACCCCCTAATCTCATTCCTCAAAGCTTTGAGAGCATAGGTCTTCGGGTTCTTCTTGGTTTTGGCATAATCCAAAAGAACAGAAGTGATCAATATTCGTCCTTGTCTCCTTGCTTTTTCTATATCAATAAGCAAGTTATAATACTTACTTTTCAGTTCCTGTTCGGTAAAGCCTAATGAAACAAAGAAATGTTGCTCCTCTGGCAGAAGAACATCAGAAAGAACAACTGTTCTGCACAGGTCTTTGTATTCCAATATGCTGTTACGATTCTCTGAACGATAGACAGGGGTAAAGGTGATAGCCACAACTTTCTTCCTACCTACCCGTTTGCGTTCATTTTCGTATTCCAATTTATATGTAAAACTATATGGAGATTTACAGTCTAATTCTTCTTTGGCAACATCTATTACACGAGAAATAAAATCTTTTACCAGTTTATATTTATTCTCTAGTCTGAACATTACTTTTAAAGTATCTATGCTACGTGTCAAAGGGATTTTTTGTCCCGAGAGCAATTCGTAAAATCGCATAGAATAAACACTTTTAAAAGACATAGTTGTATTTAGTTCATATTTCGTATGACCTTTGGAAAAGTTAAATAGAGCTTTATAAACTTTTGGATGTAAACGAAATTCGACTACTCTACAGCGTTTTTTAATCTTTGGACGTTCAATCAAATTAATATCTTCCCATATTGTATAGTCTTCATAAATAAAATGATTGCTTTTTAAAGACAAAAAAGCTTTTTTAATTTGATAATGATTTTTATCCTCTTCACCTACTAATAAAAAAGAAATGGGAAGAACTATATCTACGTCTCCATTAAAACTTTCACTAATCGAAAAATTCTTATCTAATTTTTGACCCAATAATTGAGCCTGAATACAAGCCACAATCCCATACACAATACGTTTCTCATATATAGAAAAATCATACCTCGCCGTTGTTAGAACATAAGATTGAATAACATCAATATCTTTGTTTTCTAATGGCTTTAAAACAATTGGATATTTCCTTTCTTCCTTTTCTAATTGTAGATCTCCCAT
>NC_011561.1 GCF_000010645.1 Candidatus Azobacteroides pseudotrichonymphae genomovar. CFP2 | reverse complement strand
TTGATAAAAATTTAATACACAAATATGATAAAAATATAGAGTATTAAATAAGTAAGTTTACTCTTCAATAGAGTATTAAATAAGTAAGTTTACTCTTCAATAGAGTATTAAATAAGTAAGTTTACTCTTCAATAGAGTATTAAATAAGTAAGTTTACTCTTCAATAGAGTATTAAATAAGTAAGTTTACTGTTTAACTTTAACAATCCAACTTATTAATAACCAGTTATTTACAACTGATTTTTTTACAAGTGATAAGTTATATCAATAATAAGTTAAAACAATCATAAGTAGATTGTAGCAAATTTTTAAATAATCAAAACCGAAAATCAAAACATGGAACCTAAACAACTAAAAAGAAAAATCACCCCTACTTTCGGCGACTCCCCTAAAAAGAAAAGATTGATAGATGTGTTCTATTCCTGTTGTAGGAATGCCATACGAGAACAGGATCCTATTTGACGCAAAATAAGCCTCATAGACGATGTTGTTGTAACGAATACGTAGAATTTTGTTGCCAAACATAGAAAATGCAAGGAGGATACATTAAAATGCGAAATACAGGAACCCTAGATCTTATGACAACTGTTTCAGTTTTTCATTCACCTTTTCTATGTTCCCCTTGCATGATTGAAGCAATTTGGCTAGATATGAATGTCCTCCATTCTTCAACACAACATCCGTCAGCCTTACTAGATCGTCTCCAGAAAAGCCGAACATGCTTCTTAAAACAGTTCGAACACTGTTCTGTTCATCACTCTCTGACAGCTGTTGTTTCGTTTCTTGCATAGGAGAAATATTATCCATCTGTTCTGGGTGATATACGGGAGTGATAATGATCCCTATTACTTTCTTATTGCCTCCTTTTGGATTATGTTTTTTCTCGTACTCCAGTTGGTAGGTAAAACTGAATGTTCCTTTCTGATTCAGCTCTTTCATAGCTGTGTCAATTACCCGTGTGAGGAAGTTATTCGTTTTCTTGTACTTATTTTCTACCCCAAGCAGAGTTCTTATATTTTCCATGTTGTAGTGTATTGAGTTATTCTGTCCTTTGAGCAGTTCATAAAACCGCTTAGTATAGATACTTCTGAATGACATAATAGCCTCTAGTTCCTTCATCTGTTCTTTATAGGGAAGATGTAACAATGCCTCATATACCTCCTGATATAGACGAAGAGTTACAGTACGGTTGGATTGAGACATTCTTGGTTTGAGAAGAAGATGGATAGTAGTCCATACCCCTTCGGCTTCATAGTGGATTGTACGCTTCTGCAGTTCATCTAGAGATTTTTTTATCTGCATTAAATCCTCTCCGTCCTTCAAAAACAGAGCAATATCCACCTCTCCATTTGGATTTTTCCTAAGAAAAGAATCCATGTGTTGGTCTTCTTTGTCTAGTTGTATGCATTCTACCAATCTATATAGGACATTTTTCTCTCCTTCAGAGAAAGGACGTTTTGAAGCTGATAACAGATAGGACTGAATGAATTCGCTGGGGAGCAAAGATTCTTTTGGGAATAAAAAAGGAAGGTCATTCGCAATATTCGGATTGACCTCTTTCATGACCTTAGCTTCTACTGGTTTTTTCCTTCTAGTGAAGAACAACAACAACCAATCTTTCAATGTACCCATAATTTATAAAGATTAAACAGGTTATTTACCTAAAATAGGTTCAGTAAATCTATATCAAAAACCACAAAGAAAAGAAAATCTATTATAGATGTACCTATAAAAGTAGCAATTGGTAGTAAGATTTGACTTAATTGTGGTCCTAGCCTTAAGAAAAAGCTGTAGATAATTACAACAAGTACTTATATATGTAGTTTTACATTGTTAAGTATTATGAATATGGTGTACTGTGTGATTTAGATTTAAACCTTTTTAGTTAAAGTTCTTCTTCAACGATAATTATCAAAAAAAATATCTGTACGGATGGAGTTGTAATCAATATCCTTTTGATATAACTGGGAGAAATAGGATGAATAAAGACTGCAGAGACTAATCATCCATCCTGATATAACAGGTTTTTCAAGAAAAAGAAAAGAATGGAAAATATTTATTATTTAATGATGAACACCATATGTGTACCCATAAATAGAAGCAATAAATAGGCATTTTGATGTAAAAATGTAGCAAAAACCACAAGTACAGATAGTAATAGACTGTGAAAATCGGATAAAATGTAGTCCTACATAGATAGAAAGGCTGTAAGTAAATACACCTATTATTAACATTTGTATCTAAACCTTATAAATTCCCGTATAACTTCAAGTTTTACTTTAATCCACTTCTTCTGTAAAAAGAGTAATGAATAATATACCTATCTTTAATAATGCATGCTATATAAACTTTAAGAAGTAACAATATCATGGGAATAGTAAAAGAGAGAACGGAAAAAAAACGGATAAGGATTATCAATTGAATATTGACCCCAATCTTTTACCGATTGATTTAGATATGAAGGGAAATACTGAAACAGAAAAAGAAGATCCGTACTTGTATTCAATGGAAGAGCTAGATCGAAGAATTGAGAAGACTCGTCAAGAAGACCGAGAAGGGAAATGTACCATTTGTGATGAAGTATTTATGGAAAAGTTGGATCAAATGATAGCAAGAATGGAGGCAAGAGAAAGAGAAAAGTAATGTGAATGGTAAGGAAACTTATATTGTGAGATTGTCCTCAGATACTATAGAGGAGTAGCAAGGCATGAAAAAGATAGTAATCCATCTTGTTTAGATAGAATCAAACGTATGCTAAATGATTTAGCTATTAACCCTCGAAGATATGGAATTGGAAAGCCTAAACATTTAAAACACAGTGTTGGAGATGTTTGGTCTCGCAGAATTGATGAACGCTACTGTAACTGTATGGTATACGAAATAGAAGAACCAGGCAAAGTAAGGGTAACTAATCTTTGGGGACACTATGATGATAAATAAAGTACGATAATTTTTATTACCTTCGGACTAGCAATTATTTCCAAATTTATTTTTTGCTCTTGTCAGGAGAAGTCAGCATAGTTTTGCTGGCTTTTCTTGTTTTATTTTAAAGATTTCTATATTCGTTCCTTGTTTGTTCATCGAAGACAATGGTGGCGTGGAAGTTATGATAGCTTTTCCGCTTCTTTGTTGTTAGATCTATCCTTTTAAATTAACCATTACCTTCCTCAAGTATCAAAGTCTATTTCAAAAAGCGAAATAATTTCAGATCTTTGGACGAATTCTAATGAATAGAATGTTACCCTATATCGTTTTTGCTGATGGACGATTGTTTTATTGAAATAGAAGAAGATAGAGGCTTATCCCGCGATGAGTTGATCAGTCAATGTAACTTTGACAAGCTTAGGGATTCCTTAGTCATCACGCCTAACACGAAACAACAGGTTCGTTTTAAGTCCTGGCAACTTAAACTCTTTCTCAATGATGACTACTCAAAAGGATGCAGGTATAAATACAGTTATGCAGAGGACACCTTTGATCCGATTAGGATTAGGAAAGGGAAAAAATAGTTCCATATTTTAGCTCTCTGTGTACATCACAACGACAAATAACTGTAAAAAAAATAAAAAGGTATAGAGTATGATGGAAGAGAAGAAGAATTGCAAGCTAGAGTTCTTTGACAGCCGTTGCTGTTCATTTTGTTCTCGTACTTCAGAGTGTCATGTGTTTGACCGTATGCTAAGAAAATATGAGAAGAAGCTGTTTGTATCCTAAATTAACTACTCAATCGCTATGCTTTTGGAATGGATTATTATTGTTGTGTTCGTTATTCTGGTGATCTGGTTAATCATTAAATGGTAAAAGCCAAGTTAAGTACTTAATTTGATATGTTTAAATCTCCTTGTAAAGAACGGAAAGCCTGCTATGGACACTGGGACCCATCGTGCAACGGAGAACGTTCCGATTGTCCGTGTATAAATAGATGCCCTAATTATACAGCAAGAAGAGATAAAATATTAAAGCTCTTGAAGCCTTTCACTATGCTGATGACATGGTTTAAGCGTCTACCAAAAAGAACCATCGTACAAAAACGGAACAAGGCATCAACTGACAGCAGTTAGTTATAGTTGTATATTCAAAATTTTAACCTTAATTAATTTAATCTAAAAAGAAGATGGATAAAGTCAAGATGAATGCTGGAGATATCATCAGGAGTGCATCACGAGCTTCTGGGTACTCTCGAAGAGTGGTGAAAGAGGTCTTTCAGCAATGCATAGAAGAGATGAAAGAAACACTACTGTCTGGGAAGAGGGTAAGTCTTAAGGATTTCCTGTCTCTTACTCTCGGTGAATATACAGTGAAACCATCTGGAGTGATTTCTCCTTCACTGATTGGTATCCATCCACGTGTAACGGCACATTTATATAGCCAGTATAAGAGAACGATCAGAGAGAATGGACAGGCCCTACGCGATGCTATTTTAGCACGTAAGGAAGCTATTCAGAATGATCCACTTACTAAGAGAAGAATTGAACAGTTGAGTAAAATAAATCCTTCCATCAAGAAGAATAAAAAGAAGCGTGTGAAGAAAGCTTAGAAAGGATAAGTTAAGAACGAATGAATGAATTGTAAGAAAAAAAATAGATATTTGAACAATCAATTCTGCTAATTGTTGGAATAGTAAAAGACCAGCTTGAGTATCGTCATTAGACGATCTATAAGTAACTTATCAAGTTAACATGAAACACAAAAAAAACGTATGAAATACAAAATATTCCTAATGCTTTTTCCTATTCTTACCATTATTGCATCGACTGTTCCTTGTGAAGGTCAAAACAAATTAGTCAAAAGTCTATCAAAACTAATGGAACAAAGAAAGATATATGGATGGGATTTTGAAGAAAAAATAAGTCTTCTTGATGGAGAAGGAATTAAGAATGAGATAGTTGCTATTGCAAAAGAATGGAATACTTTAACTCATGATTTATTACACTGGTTTGATAAAAGAAATGAATTAACGGAAAGCACAGTAAAAGTTATTGATAAAATTGATAATAGAGAAATTCTCTATTACAGGAATAACGAAATAAGTGACATCTTCAATAGAAGAAAAGCATTAGACAAAGAACTTGACTCTTTTCCTTTAAGAAAAGATGAGATTCGCAACAGACAAATTATTGTTGAATGTGCATTGGAGAGACATCCAAGCCTGCAAAATTTTATTTCTTCTGAAAGTAGAGACAACCTATCAAAAGAAATACAAAATTATAAAAACATAATAATCAGTATAAAAAGTGGCAACGGACCGTCTATTCTATATTATGAGAATATAGAAAAGGAGTTTGACAAAAAAGTGAATTTACTTGCAAGGACTACTCTTCAAAATTAGGAGAGATTTTAATGATAGTTGACTGGAAAATATTGTCTTATCATTCTATTTCTAATAACGATAACGTTTTTATCTTTATCAACTTTATCAAGTATTTTTAATTTGTATGTTCTGTTTGGATTTTTACCGAATAGGAGTGCGTAAATAGCAAAACTATTTTCATAATAATATGGGAGCGGTATGGAGTGAATGCCTTATCGCTCCTGTGTTTTATACGATGTAGTACAAAAAAAAACTCCCCGAAATTGCGAACGGGGAGAACAATGGGATTAGCCTTTTGTTTTTTACTGGAATAGATACAGCAAATGTATCTATTTTCATTTGATTTCTAAATCAAGTAAATTTGTATCGTTCGATCTTCTAGACAAAGAATGATGCTAATTAAAGTGTTAAACTAAAAACAATTGTTATGAATATGAAAGCAAAAAAACTATTAACCTTGGTCTTTTTCTCCGTTATCTGTTTTGGAGTAGGAGCTAAAGTAGCAAAAAAAGAAGTAAAACCTGCAATCCTTCCTGCACAGACAGAAGAAGTGAAAAAGGAATCTCATCATCACTGTCATGGATTCCAACTTTTGGGTAAGCATTTTACTAAGACACAAAAAAGCTACGAATCTCTAGCAGACAAAGATCTCTATGTTGTGTTTTTTGAAGACGACACATTTGCCATCTACAAGAAGGGTGTAACGGATATGGAAGGGATCGCTTCTGATAAAGAAGTAACGTTCATTGAGCTTGTGAAAGAATAAACGCATCTCTTCTCAGAGATAGATACACTAGACTGAAACTGGTCTGTGTAAAACAAGTAAAAACAGAACCGACAGGATTTTTCCTGCCGGTTTTTCTTTGCTCTTTAACTAACATTGAGCCAGTGTTAAATAATGATTTCTTGGCTTATAGCATAAATCCTTTCTGTACTGTCTCACATAACGGGTAACAGTCCGCCTGTGTACATTGTTCTGTCTGGCTATCTCGTCAATGGGAAGAGAAAGATCAATTTCCATCGTTTCCTGTAGTTTTTGAGGTCTTCCCCAAACAAAATCACCATCACTCTCTGCCTTAACTCGCAGATAAGATTCTTTAGTCCTTGCACAGTTTAATCCTCTCTCAATCTCGGCTGCTATCGTATGGGCAAATAACATGACCTTGCTGTTGAGATCATTAGTCTTGAAATAATAGTTTTGTTTGACTGCAATAAAATTGCATCCTTTCTCATTGCAGAGCATATTGATGTTACTAATTACATCCATCATGTTGCGTCCAATACGGGATACTTCACTTACAATTAGGGTATCACCCTTTTTAAGTTCGTCCATAACAGAGGCAAGCTTTCTATCTTTTGCTCTCACTTTACCTGAAACAGTTTCTTCGAAAACACGGTCAATCGTCATTTGATGTTCTTCCATGTACTTCTCTATCCCCATCATCTGATTGTTTACATCCTGATGGCAAGTACTTACTCTTAGATACACAACATTCATACATTCGAGGGTTTTAATAGTTAGACTTGATATTTATAATTACGAAACACATAAATTGCTATACTTGCTATAGTATATGTAAAAAAATAAGGAATAAGAGCGTATAACAGTGTTTTTTAGGGTTCTGACAATATGACAAGCGAGTGTTTTGACAAAAAGCAAGGTTTTTGTCAAATAGGGTAAAAAAAAGAGAAGAAAATGCCCTAACACTAAGATAATCTCAGAAAAAAATCTATCTTTGAGAAGAACGTTTTATTATGATGTTTTTTTCTTTAAGTTGAGAATGGGCAGAAGCAATTTTGCCCTTTTTCATTTTAATCCTTCCAGATCATCACTTCTACTTATAGCCCTTACTTGTAAATGTGCATACCTGCTTCCGGTCTTCCCCTGAAATATCTCCTGAGTAATGTCATAAAAGAAGGAGCTATACGACGATAGCTCCTTCTTACGAGAATAAGTTATGTTGCTATAATTCTGTATGCAAGCTAATCATTTATTGTATGTCTTGCATCATGGTCTGTTCCATACTCCTTAACGTACTTGTCAAGCCATTGATATCATTAGAGAATGATTTAAACACGCTATCCATCTCATTTGCTATAGCAGTGCATTGTGCATTGATCTTCTTTACTAGCTCTTCCATACTCTTAGTGTTTTAAGTTATACATTCATTAGTTGCAAAAAGATAAAGGCAAGCCTAAGCCTGCCCTTATCAACGAATATTTAACTTGTGTCTTTATTGTCTTCATGATGTCTACGTTTTTATCCACAGGCAACGTGCTTGCTAAAAAAACAAAAAAGACTAACAGTCTCCCTACCTGACACAACAACATTGCCAACAGCATGCTACACGCTATATGTGCTGGGCAATAAAACAGCTAGGCAATCAAGAGTGGTCAATAATGTTGATATATATCAATCGACAAAATGCCTTGTTTTCAGAGTTGTCCAAAAAATAGTTTTTCCTGTTTCTAATGTCAGTGAACCTAAGTACGTTTATCCTGTCGGAAATCAAAGGAAACCCTTTTAGTGTAGCTATGTGCGGGCGGTTTCCACTTTGCTGATGCTGTGGGGTGTTTTTGTCCGCTCATTTCTCACACGTACTACTTAATATTGTGAAATAAGGCATAGGGGGGCTAGTATGAAATACCTATGAAGGTAGGGGGTGTGTTTATTTAGGAGGGTTACCCTGAGGCTTTCGCTCTCTCAGGAATACACTATATTAATATAGTGTATATCAAAAGTTTATATCAAACACGCTGTGAGACCTATTCTCTACATCTTTTTTTTCAATGAGTGAATGTAATCTGTCTATTTCTGTTTGCAAACGATTATCCAAGTACTCAATCTTATCTAAAAATTCTTTTACTCCGTATTTATTCATTGCTCCCATCGAATGAACATAATCAACTTGCTCTTTATAAATGTTTCTGTAAGTCATAATCTTTTTATTTTTGAGCTAAAAAAAAACTACAATTTCTTATCATGGTTTGTGTTCTTATACGAACGATTTTTCTGTGTTATAGACTTCTTCAAGACAGAAACCATAGTCTCCGGCATTCCTACATGTTGACCCATTTGCACAAAAAGAGAAATAATACCTACGTGTATGATCTGTCTTGCGGTTCTGCTTACTGTCTAGTATCTCTCCCATGATCTGGTCTATCTGACCATCAGCAGAAGTAAGAGAATCATCTCCTACAGCTACCATGTAGATATTCCTTGATGGGATATGAACAAGAACGAAGTAGGCACGGATCTCTTTCCCTTCTAATTCTTTGGGAAAGTTCTCCTTCAAGGCCCTGCGGTAGAAAGCAAGAGTGTAATGATCACATGTATTATAGATCTGTCTCATCCATTGACTTACAGGTATGCGAATAGGCTTTACTTCAAGAATGTATACACAGTCATCCAGAACAACAATGCGATCTATCTTGCATTTTGCAGGTAGTGTACCACCTTTGGTTAGTCCAGAGGTGGCTGGAACTTTTATATCCCAGTAAATCTCCTGTTCTGCATAGATCTCTTTTCTGGAGAAGGGATCATCCTCATAGTCCATCAGAGTACTATAGAGGGCGTTGTTCTTGCCTGAATCCAAAAGATCATTGAGTATCTCACGATTAGCATCAGATATGGGGATGCGACTTCCAAAGGCACGGATATCCTTGATCAGGCTTCTGACGTTTTTCCCCAACCATCGTTTCTGGGCTACATTGGCAATCATAGAATCATACATCCCATAATGTTTGAGAAGAACACTGCAAGCTGTCTCCAGATCAAACTCTTTCATGGGATCATCATTGATGGCAGCTATCTCTATGGCTGCTGATATGTATTCTTCAGATTTATCTCTGAGTTTGCCAGAGAGATACCAGTAGCGTTTGCCGAATGCTTCATGGTCTAAGACTAGGTAATCACGAACCATCTGACTGACCTTGTCCGGTGTCTTTCCTATCTTTGATTCCCCTTTGAAGCATTGCCAAAAGAGCATCTCATCCTCTCTCCATCGACTAAACAGTTCACCAGAGAGAAGATGAGTTGCACTCTGATAATCATCGTAATGTTCATTCTTGGGAAAATGGAACAGTCCTTTCTGCTCTTTTTGATCTGTAGCTATATCTTGTTCTGTAGTATTTGTTTCCATTACTATTATATTTAGTAGGTTAATGAATTCGATGCTGACCATGACGAAGCTCTTTCTGGAACTTTCCAAGCCACTTCTTCTCTCTATCCAATGGAATACGCAAATCTCCTCTGATTAGAAAAGGAATAACTTCAGGCTTGTAGTTCTGTTTGAAGGACTTTCTTTTCAAGTCATGACGACCACGTTTGATTAACTCTTTCTCTATGAGCCAGCATATGGCATTATTCCATTCATTTTCTTCAGGAAGGAAAAGAATTCCCTGCTTTTGACAATATATCTTCTTTAGATCTTCCAGATCCTGTTTATCGAAGATCTTGCCTTGAACAGCAACCATTCTTTTGACAATATCTACCAATAATTTAAAATCAATTGAATCTTTCTTCCTATTTATCTTTCTTTTGTTCATGATGAATAATGCTTTAACAAAGATAGTGTAAAACATTGACTATAATGGCATTAATAACATGAATAACAAAAAAAAAGAGGGACAGAATTGCTTCCGTACCTCTCTCAAAAAAAAAATTACTTATTACTAATAATGGAAAAAGCTCAGTGAATATAGAGATTATGTACTAAAAACATTCAAATTATAATAATATTCAAATTATTAGTCTCCACTATAATATGTTTTCGTTGTATATACATACCTTTCAGGTGGTATACCATTTGGATCATTCACTCCTTTCCAATAGACTGGCGCTTCATGTTTACATTCTAATCGATAATCGTAACCCAATTCTAAATCATAATATATCGTTCGGTAAATCTTTTTACCATTTTTACCACTGTATTCGCCATAATCTTTGCATTTGCTCAATCCGCTATCCCAATGAGAGATTATGCCCATTGCAGTTGCCTTTACTCCGAAACAAATAGTGAAAAATAACAGGGGTATTAGTAGTTTCTTGGTTTTAGCCGATACATATGCATTCATAATTTTTTCTTTTATTATTTCCATATTTCCATAAAGTTGTTTTACAACTTTATATGTCCAGCGAAGTTAGCATTTAATATGTTGAGAAACATCAATTCTTACATCAAAAAGAACAAGAAGAAGCGAGAGAAGAAAATCCAGAAAAAACAAATAAGAATGAATATATATGTGAAATATATATTTAGAGTGATTTTTTTACTTTTACTAGAGATAGTAAAAGATTTGATTACTTTTAACGTTTTATTAGACATTGATTGCAAGATTTACGACTTGTAGAGTTGTAAAATGGTACACATAACATATGAATCATAAAATATTTTTTGTACTCTTTCCTATTCTGACTCTTATTACAGCAACTATTTCTTGTAAAAATTGGAGTAGTGAAGAAATATTAGTATCACCAATACCGGAATCAAAAGTAATTTTTCTTAAAGAGGGGGAAAATCTTAAAGATGAGATAACTGATCTTGAAAAAGAATGGAATACTTTAACCCATGATATTTTAAGCTGGATTTGTGAGAGAAATAAACTAACGAATGACATGGAAGAAGCTATTCGGAAAATTGATATTAAAGAACTCATATTTTATAAGAATAAAGAAGAAATAGATGATATCCTTGGCAGGAGAAAAAAATCAAGCGAAGAAATGCAAACTTTTGTTCCAAGAAGAGATAAACTTCGTCAAAGACAAGTTGTTGTTGAATACACATTGCAAAAATATCCAACCCTGCAAAACTCTGTTTCTGACGAAAAGAATAATCTTTCAAAAGCGATACAAGAATATAAAAAGCTTATAACCTCTATAGACTCAACCCTGGTCCTGATGCCCTTCATGAAGACAGAAAAGAAGTTTAATAAAAAAGTAAAAAATAGTCTTTTAATCATGAAGATAGAGAAGAAACCTAATAAAAAAGTAAAAAATAGTCTTCTAAGGTACATTCCAGGTTTGGAGGAATAGTTGTTAGCTGAATAAATGTTGAGAATAGCAAAAGTTTTTTTATTACGACAGTGGGGACGGTTCGGTGTAGTTTATACCTTACCGTTTCTTTTTCTTTGATTCAATAGATTATATTTGGAAAACAAACAGCGATATATATCAGATAAATTTAACATACAGAAGATTTAATAGATAAAAAAATAAATTTGTTTATCATGGAAAAAGAAAAATGCCCTAAAGAAGCCCCTTGTAAAGACGATCCTTGCAAGTGCAACTAATATTAAAATCTACAGATCTATGAAGAAATTGGTCTTAACAACCATCCTGTCTTGTAGTATCCTTTTTGCTCAAGCTGGAGTGTGGCAAACAATCAAGGATATAGCATCCACAGCTTTTACTGTTGAGTGCGGATACCTCTTACTTAAGTATGCAGATGGCAAGGGAATAATAACGGTTCCTATATTTCATTGAGAGAACTAAGCCTCTTAAATGAATTAGAAAAATACTTGGCATACTAAGTTTTGGTAAGTCTTGCTTCCTGTTATGTATATGTGAATAGCAGTAATCTTAATGTTTGAGTTTCGCATATTATGAAAAAACTACTCAATACAGTACTACTAACCTTTGTTTTCTTAGGCTTCGGGTTTCACTTAGCCAATGGGACGAAGATCTATATGATCCATCCTGCGCCTCCTGCACTAGAGACAACGATAGATAGAGCTTGGTTTTGGGATAATGAGCTAACTATTAAGATGACAAATGGAAGAGAGTTTTATAATAAGTCAGAATGGGTACGTGCAACATACTATGCAAAACTTGAAGGCTCTAATGTAAAAATATTACTCAAGTGGCTCAATGACAAGAACAAAGATGGTGATGACATTAACGGAAAGCATGTCTATAATTTGCTTTATGCTTTCTTTACTGAGTGTGGTGCCAATTTTACTCCATACTATTGCTATTATGAAAGATGTTACCGTGATGCATATTCTTGGACAAGCTTTACTCTAGCTCAGGCAGATGTTGAATCAATTAAGATAGAATGATAAAAAAAGTATAATACTGTCTCTGCTTGTTCTTATCTGCTTCTCAATGAAAGCATATAAGTATGCTGTAATTGATATAGATAGTAGGCTCTTTTCCGTGCATTACCAATGTAAACATAGCATATATGGACAAATATGAACGTCAAGCTCCTGAAATATAATCTATGGCAACTTGTGTTGTAAGGGATGTAAGTGCAAATGTTGACAAATTGATGATGAATATTTTACTGAATATCATGCGAACAAATATATATGAAACCGGAAAACGTTCAGGAAATAATAAAATCTGTCCATGTAGTTTCAGTTTCTAAATATTTGCTGAGTACTCAATATAGGAATGCAGACGCTGATGTATGGCACGTTAAGGGACAAGAAAACGGCAAAATACCTACAGATGACACAGTAGTGCTCGTAAGGAGAGAAATGCCAATATTTAACTAATCTTGAATTTTACTATGATTTTCATCATACTCCTCGTATTCAAAAGAACCATATCATGAAGAGATACCTATTGAGCATATTACTTGCCGGTGTGTTTTTGCATAGTTTTGCAGATCCACATCAGCCTGATCCTAATGAGAAGAAGGATCCCAACTACGACTATTATTACGAGTACAACGATGGTATGCCTAAAGTTCTAAGGGAAACATATTACTGGTGCAGCAAATATGTTGCTGTCTATAGCACTTACTTAAGTGTTAAGTGGATAGTGACAGACTTGGTACATCACTTTAAGAAGCCACCTGTACAAACACCCGCAGCTGGGAGCGGACAATGAAGAACTATTATCACTGCTGTTTTTCTCTGTATTGTTTATCAATATCTACTTTGAGAACCTAAACTACTTATTCAGGTAATTTAATTTATACGTAGAATGCTCAATATCCTCATATTAATCTTCGTCTTCCTAGGCTTTGGGTTTTACCTAGCCTACGGCTTTGGGTTTTGCCTAGCCTACGGAGGTAGCACATGGGTTGAAATAACATTCAGAGACGGATCAAAAATACGTCAGGAAACAGAGCATACAGGCTATACAACTTTTGGCATTGTCAAACATAATGGACAATCACGAGGAAATGTCGTACATGCACTATGTATTCATGACTGGAACGGGTCTATTTCTGGGTTTAGAGCTACAAAAGAGACTTATCAGGAACTCGTAAATAAAATAAATGCTAAATCCACTCAATCCATAATTGAGTGGGATTGCCATGAAGGCAGTGTTAACGGATGGAATGATCTGTGGCTTGACCCTGCTAATATAACTAGGTTAGAGAACTGGTGGGGAGAATATGTTGAGATAAGACTAGAAGGAAGACGTTTAATAATAACACCACGCAGACTATGAAAAGGCGATACTAAACACTGCTATTTATCGTGTCCGCTGTCTTATCATACGGGAATACACTTATAACTATACAGTTCAAGAATGGTGGTGACACCTTTACATACCTTTATGACGTTGATACAAGAGTTACAGCCACTTTCTTCTCTCTTGCAAAGTGTCCATACGAACAACAATGTGCAGGTCTTAAGCATTTTCCGCCATTAGCGGAAAGAGAATGGATGATTGGCGACAATACTATGTGGAGCGATAAAGCTGAAGCACAATATAGAGCCTTGTTAGATATACAACAAAACCTTTCGCTCAAGAGGATATAGAGATAGCGTATGGAAAGTATATTATTTATATCCTATTTTTTTATGTGGTGTATGGGAACAAGCTGTCTATTTTGACGCAAAAGATGTTCAGTCTGTAAACGTAAACTACTATGGATAACAGCGAAGTATGAAAAAGACATGTGCCATATTTCTATTCTTGCTAGCTCCGCTTGGAGCTGGTGGAACGGTAATCCATATGCGTCATCCAGCACTAGCTACAACGGTTGAGATATCTTGTGTTTGGAACAACGAGATATGGATCAAGATGGAGAAGACAGACAGAGAATTCTATGAAAAGTCAGACGTTTTTGACGTAACGTACGATGCATGGCTTGATGGTCCAAACGTGGTAATACAATTAGCTTGGGTTGGCTAGAAAGAGTCAGAAGGAGATGTCAAAGGCAAAGCTGTGTACAAAAAGCTGTGTACAATAAGCTTAATGCGTTTCTTAACGAATGTGGGTTCCTTTTACTTCGTGGTTTCGCTTTGATACGGCAAGTATTCTTTCCCACGCAATTGGGGACACTTTTTTTGGATAATCCCACAAGAGTATGTAAGAGATGTAACGATAGACTAAACGACAATGAAGAAACTACTAACATTTATATTTTTCGCAGCATTCTACTTTGTGGTATGCTCTGGAATGCCACTTAACGGATAGAAGTTCTGGTTTAAGTTTGATGATGATCCAGTTGAGTACAAATGGGACAGTGAGCTCGGGTTTGGATTGTGTGCAATGAAGTTGGACAATACTTTGTTTGTTGACAGATACAGGATATGTGATACATTTTTCTGGAGTGCATCTAACTATGAAGATTGTGTAAAAGAGTACAGGTCATTAGTAAATGCAATCAACTCATGGTCTTATGGCAACATGGTGATATAACTCATTCTAGATGATGAGAAAAAGGAAATTAATCTTTACATTACCAAGATCATTACCAAGATCAAGGCAAGATGTGGAAGGATAAGATGATTATTCCTTTCCATATAAATGAATAAACAAATAAAATAAGTACTATGAAAAAATTATTGACAATAGTATTCTTCGCAACAGTTTGAGTTACTGTATGCAGTGGACGTGTGATGGTATGGCCTACAAGTACATCACAACATGACGATCTATGGCGTAAGAAACGTCAAGCTTCTTCAGATCCAATAAACCCATATCCAAATACAGGCAGTCATCAGTCAAGGACTGATTTTGTATTGGTTTATGTTCCGTATGGAGATTTAACAATATACGAGTCATATAGAATTGATTCCAACATAGACGACGATACCTATGAGAATTGGTATAAAAAGGGAGTTAGAGATCGTGATGGGATAAGAGATTCTGATTTTGTATGGGAATTAGTATATACAGGCTAAAACTAAAAAGAGATTGTTGGATGCCGTAATCATATTATTTGTAATATGAGGCTCCTATGGAACATTTGAGATGTCTGCAGCAATGAGTTATAAAAGCTCTGTAAAGTCAGAGATGATGGCCACTCATCATTATGGAACTTTAATGTATGGTGTTCCGTACTACCTATCTATGGATCCAACAGAATACGAATACATTTAAAGGAGCTGATGATGCCACATGCACACATGATAGGGGAAAAACAAAGTATGTAGTGTCAGCAGGGAGAGATCTCCAGTTTGCCGATTGCCCTATCTTTAGATAATATTTTATGGTAGATAAAAGTAGACTAGCACCTAACGAACAACATATATGGAATATCACAGAGGGAGTGCAGAAAGGCAAGCATATCCATAATGAAAGATGTAGGCTGTGTGCTAATTTTAGAGTAAACGAGTGTCTAATCGATTTTATAACAAAAAAAACTTAATTGATATGAATAAAATTAAAATCATGCTTGTCATGTTCTCTATACTATTCGGAGTTAGAGGAATAGCAGAACAAGTAAATGTGGTAATAAATCCGTGTCATGGAGGGAAAGATCCTGGAGCTTTACACAATCAATTGAAGGAAAAAGATGTAAATCTACAAGTAGCTCTATTGCTACAACAGGAATTAAAGAAGGAAAATATAACGTCAGCATTGACAAGAAGTGAAGATACTTATGTTTCTCTTGATGATAGAGTTGATTTTTCTAATTCTCTTAAGCCAGACCTTTTTATTTCCATTCAATGTAATGCAGTTGTATCTAAAGCAACTACAACTAGAGGAATAGAAATAACTATGCATCCTAAGGAAAAAGGTTCACCATTTTGTCAAACCATTAATACAATGATGGAAAAGATAGGCAAACAGGTTGCTGATATGGGGATACCAAACAGGGGAGTAAATTTTAAAGATCTATATGTAATACGCAATATTAATTCTCCAGCAATAATGGTAGGGATTGAATATATCACTAATCCAGTTGCTGCAACTCTTCTTGAGACAAAACAGCTTGAATTTGCTAAAATATTATCGGAAGCAATAGTTGATTTTATTAGAAAATAAGAGTAAGCCTTATTAGTTCTTATGATACATAAGAAATCAATAACACTATTATTATTTTCATTCTGTATTCTACAAGTTTTTGCTGCAAGTAAAGATCCTAAAAAAAAGTCACATCTCGGAGAGATCCATCCGGCGTGTCCATACTATGCATACGACGTAGTAAAAATGAAACTTAAGGATGTACAATATGGTCAGTACTATTTCGTCAGAGCATATAACAACAAATATGACCATCACTTCTGGAAGATGTATTGCAAAGGGAAATCTGAGTTTATCGACCATTCCTTTGAAGAATCTCAAAATGAGACTGTGAATGCATGCGTTCGAGTTAATAATGATGGAACACCCTTCACTAAACCACATCCTTACGATGGGAAAGATCTAGTGCGAATTCTACTGACGAAGAAACAGATGAAGGATATAGCCAAAGAAGTAGTAGAATACAAGAAAAAACATAAAAATGACTGAATAAGAAGAAATGGAACTAAGGCTTTAAAAAGCATACGGACCCGTACATTGTGGTTGCTAACTACGTAAGAAGTAATAAAATATTTTATTATCTTCAGGTAAACATTTTCAATCAGATAATGTTTTATCTTTCCGTTTCGTTCGCAGGAAAGTCAGTAAACTCTTTTCTGGTCTGGCTTTCCTGTTTTTTTTAGATAAATAGCTATTCCACTATAATTAAATCTTAAGTATAAATGAAAAAAATCTTTCTGTTGCTATCACTCATTCTGGGCATGGAAGCAACTTTCCCATCCGTTATTTCAGCCTCCACTGATAATTCACATGATTCTCAAGCTACTCTGGCTTTGGTCTATAAAGAACTAAGCAGTATACACGATGATATCGAATCTGTCAAAGATACCATAAGACTGAATTGGAGTCTATGGGGACTAGGTATACTAACTATTATCTGTAGCATCGCAACAGTTCATTATGCAAAAGCAGCAAAGTAACACAAGAATCAGCACCGGCGATATAGTTTCTAGCGTATCGAAAAGTACCGGAGAGACGAAAAAAAGTGGTCAAGAAAGTTTTCTTGCAATGTATTGAAGAGATAAAGCAGAAACTATTAGAGGGAAATGAGTAGGTTTGGGAACTTTCTATCTCTTACTATTGCGGAGCGTACATCTAACCCTTCTGGTAACAGTCCTGCTTCCTTTATGGGTACACATTACTATGCGAAAGCTCATTTCTACACAAAATACAAAAGTGCTATAAAGGGAAACGAGAAATCCCTACACAAGGCAATTGTAACCAAAAGGAATGTTGTCAAAGCTGATCCGGTGAACAAACTCAGATCAGAACAATTCAGACTGATGAATGAGAAGATATATAGGAAAAAGTAAGGCTCACGCTTTCTAAATTATACAAGCACTCAACTTAGATCATATCTATACAGAATGAATATTGAAAAAGATGTCTGTCCAGAATGTGGAAGTGATCGAGTCATTTATCAAGAAGGCTGCATTCATTGCATGGAATGCGGCTACAGCAAATGTGAATAGGACTAATTATAACAATAATAAATAATTATTAAAATTATGAATCAATTAGAAATTTTTGCCGTAACCTTCGCTGGTTGTTTCTGTGCAATCCTATGTACAATCCTACTTGTACGTATTGCCTTTGCTAGTTGCTTCCGTGAGAAGAAAGAAAAAACAAGGAACTTTCACGATTTTACAACAGAAGCACTGAAAGAAATCAAAGAGAAATGTAGCTATCTAAAAAAAGACAAGTATACGGAGGAGGAATAAGACCGGAAGTGGGATTGCTATCTATGCTTATAAGAAACAAAAGTATCAGATAAATATCCCATAACTCCTACTGTTCAGTAGTATCATTTTTCTTTAACTTTCCTTTCAACCACTGACAAATGACACACCGTTTATCCCAACAGTAAATCCATCCATAAAGCTTCAGTGAAGCCAGTAATGTAGAAACAACTATTGCTCCGGTATTATGACGGAGAGCTGAAAGGACTCCACAGGAGAAGCTGAAGTACGATTCTCTATTCCAACATTCATATATTCCACAATGATAGCTGCTGTCTATCAAACCAGCAATGCCATACACCATCGAATAAAACATGCGAAACAAAGACATCCACAGGATAGCTAGTGCTGTGAGCTTGAAAATACCTATTAGGAATCCACGTAAACTTGAGGTATTTAGTTCCATGAAAATCTTAAATATTATATATCTGTTTGCAAAAATAAAAGCATTATATGAAATATAGAATTCTATTACTCTTCTCTGTTCTAATCTCTGTTCTAACTTTTTTAGCATTCTTCCCAAAAGCAAACAACAGTGCCATCGCTCAGTCAAATGAAGATTTCACCACTACACTTTATAAGACTAGAAAGGAAGTCTCTGACATCACACAGGGAATAGAATACTTGCTATCAGATCGTAAAAAATTGCTATTTGAGATAAACGCTTTAACAAACGACATAGACAAAGTTCTTCTAAAATTTAAAAATCACCAGATTAAAGATTGCAATGACGAAATAAGAAATATAGCGAAAAGAATAAATACTGTTCGCGACAAAGTTCTTGATTCTGATAGTAAAATTGATGATTTCAGTAAAAGAAAAGCCGTTATTGATTACCAACTGCATGAAAACTCAGGACTGCAAGATCTAGTTTATATGGATAAACTTTACAAAGCGATTCACGAATGGAACGTTTTTAATGAAGAATTAAATAAAAAATCATTGATCTACGGGGATAAGAGAGTTTCCTTTGAAAACAAAGTGAAGACCCTTCCATCTGTGCGTAAAATTCAAAAAGAAGCAGTAGACCTCGCAAAGGAATGGGAAACTTTACTGCAAGAAGCTAATGAACTCATGGAAGAGATGAATGGTCTGACAAACGATATGGACAAAGTCATCCAGAAAATTAACAATCGCCAGATAACAGACTGCAATGATGAGATAAGAGATATAGGTAGCAGAACAAATACTTTTATCGGGAAACGTAAAAAGATTCAGGACATGCATAATTCTCTTGTAGGAAGACAAGAAGAACTAAGGGAAGATCCTAAAAAGGTACTATCCTTTATCGACTGGACTGATTATAACAAAGGGGTTGACGAATGGAACGCTTTTGATGAAGAATGGGATACGAATTGGAATAATTACAAGGATAAAGCAAAAATCTTTGTAAGCAAAGTGAAATTATTCCCATGTATTCGCAAATATCAAGATGAAGTGGATAAAATCACAGAGGAATGGAAAACCGTACTATCTGATATAAAGAAGTTAATGCCTGAGACAGATGCATTGATAAACGACATAGATGAAGCTATTGTGAAGATTGATAAGCATGAGATAACTGACTGTAATAACGAAATAAAAGATATTAATAGTAGGATAGGTATTTTTTCCGACAAAAGTGATGACATTGATAACAGAAAAACTAAAATTGACAATATACTATACGAAATAAGAAGAGATCCTCTTTTAAAACGAACTGAAAATAATGCCCAATCAGAAGAAGGAGATGATGAAAGAATTACGATCTTCTCAGGAGAGGAAACACCAGAGACAGATCCACTGGTGTGGCTTATTAACTGGGAAGAATGTAAAAAGGTTTATAATGAATATTGGGTTCTCACTCTTTGTGTTAACAAAGAGTATGATTCGAAGAAATTGAAGACACTCTGGAATAAGATAGATACATTGAAAAGCAAAACAAAGGACTTCCCAACTGTACATAAACTCCATGATGAAGTAGCAGACATCACAAATGGATGGAAAACCTTAATTTCTGATGATAAGAAACTACTTTCAGAGATGGATATTCTGATAAGAGATATAGACAAAATCATTAGAAAGATCGACAGACGTGAAATAATAAACTACAACAACGAAATAAAGGATGTCAATAATAGGATAAGCAGTGTTAGAGATAAAAATGATGATATCAAGCACAGGTATAATGAACTTGATAGCAGAGAAGACTCAGTAAGTAAAACACCAGGAGTGGGAAATCTAGTTGACTGGACTGAATATAATAAAGTGATAGATGAATGGAATGCTCTTATGGATGAAGAAGATAATCCAAAGTGGAAGATCTATAATGAGAAATTATATGCGTTGAAAAGCAAAGTAAAGGACTTCACTGCTGTACGCAAACTTCAGAATGAAGTAGCAGACATCTCAGATGGATGTAAAATCCTACTCTCTGATAAAAAGAATCTACTTTCAGAAATGGATCCTTTGATAAAGGACATAAATAGAGCAATGGAGAAAATTGATAGGCGTGAGATTAAAAAATATAATAAAGAAATAAAGAACATCTACAACAGGATAAATAGTCTGAATGAGAAAAATGATAATATTTCTAGCAGAAAGGATGACCTTAATCACAGGAAAAACGCAGTCCGCGAAACACAAGGAATCGGAAATCTAGTTGATTGGACTGAATATAATAAAGTGATAGGTGAATGGAAGGCTTTTAAGGATGAAGAAGATATTCCAAAGTGGGATATCTACAACAAAAAAGTAGAGACCTTCAATTGTATAACAGCTAACCTTTCAAAGCATCCATAATCTTATGCTACAAGCTTCCGTAATAAACACCCATCGATGATTGACATGTTTGCATTATAGTTCTAGACTAACTAAAGTAGTCATCAATTGCTTTGCTTGAACTTTCCTTTCAGTATTTGTTATATCTTCGTTTGAAATAAGTAAAACGTTCTATGAAATACAAAATCCTGTTACTCTTATCTCTGTTTACTTTCTCTGCTTTTCCAAAAGCCCCCAGGAGCACTACTCCTTCTAAAAATAGTCATCCAAGTCTTTATAGTATTGCTAGTAAACTACAGGATGAAGTAGTTAGCTTAGAAGCGGAAGCACAAAGATTAATCGACTTATGGGAAGAATGTATATCGAAAAGAAATTCCCTGATAAATGATATGGATAATATTATTTGGAAGATTGACAAAGGCGAAATTGCTTATCGAAATGACGAGATAAAGGATATTCGCAACAGGATAGATAATCTATCCTACAGAGACAAAGCACGCGGTCAAATTGGCAATGAAATTAACAAAAGAAAATTGGCTGTTGAATGCAAACTAGAAGAAAATCCAAAACTCAAAAACTTGATCTATATGGATCGTCTTTGCGACAAGATTCGCGAATATAACAATTTGGTAGATGATGATAATAAATATGATTATCAGATGGAAAATACTAATGGCGAATTATGGAATATATGCAATAACAAAACAGATACTTTTTTTAGTAAAACAAATAATCTTCCATATTACCCTACAAGTGAAGATAGTCAAGAAGAAATAGAACCAGAACCTAGTGATGAAGACAGTGAAGTAAAATCACCACCTGGGGAATAACTAAGAAAGAGAGTACAAATAAAAATGATAAAACAGCTCTATATGCTGGTTTTATCACACATAAAACTAAGCAATAGTTCCTGTAACGCATGTTATATCATAATATTGTTTGAGCTTATTCCATGCATAAAAGGTGCATGTATGCAATAGCAAAAAGGGCATCAGAATTAACTTAGAACACACCGGAACCTAGAATGAATAGCTGTGAGGTACAATTTATGAGCGTTAAGAAGTCTAAAACCTCATTTCGACCTGAAGGGACTCTCTAAAATTGTTCATCATCTAAGCCCAATAGATGAGCCAACCCAGCTTAACCAAAAACAGATAAAAATCCGTATAACTATACTCCATACCTATATTATTGGTTTATTCAAGTGAAAACAAAGCCTAAGAGATATCACGGCTCTGTCCAGGTTGTAACCAATTCCAAATACACAAAACATCATGCTTAATGAACAAAAAACAATGAGATCTACAGTAGGGTATTCCGAACTAATCCGAGCCTTTCAAATTCTCACAACTCAAACCCCAAACACTCAAAATAGTACACATCGTATAATAGCCTAATTTTGACCTGTAACGAACGATCGTTATTTGAATGTAGGGTTTAATTACTCAAAGAAGATAATCGCTGTAAGATGCCTTAAAATGCGTCAAATTGAGTTTATCCCTTATTATCTGACTTTCTTTTAAACAGTTTGGAGATCCTGTCCCATTTGCAGTAATGGTTTAGCCCGTGGAGCATGAATGTTGCAAGACATGCTGAAATGAGCAGGGCCATGTTGGTTGCCCAACCATTCCGATCCAAAGCATAAAGAATGCTGCCATCTCTGTATATGTGCATACTATCCCATTCGCAAACACCCAAATTCCTATCCCAATAATCATAACTTAATCCACATAATTCTGCAATATAATACACAATTTTATAGGCGAAACGGAACAGGTAGAGCCAAAGAATAAGCTTGACTATCCATAGGTATATGTTACGCAGGTTGAAATCTTCAAACTTCATGATTGTCTATTTTCGAATAAAAATAATTAAAAGAATTGGTTCCCTCTAATGATCATCCAGTGTATCAGAGTAAGCTATACATCCATTTTTATTTTCTTTTCATTAATCCTCCATCTGCAAAATTTTTCTCTTCTAAATCTTTCGCAGAAATACTTCTTGTCATAAAAATCTAAACAGTAATAGGAAATCTTCTTGGATAACTGGGTCGAATGAAATATTTCGTTCTCAACAGTTCCCGAAATAAAACAATTACGTACAACGGTCGTGTATATCTCATGAACTTTGAAACAAGTTTTTTCTGAAATATTATTTCTCATGGCAGTATCCCTAATTGCATCCAAAAACCACTGATCCATTATTTCGTAATTATTATTAAAATAACCTTCAGGTTTAAAATCACGATAATCTTTGCACCCAGGAAGAACGTGGTTATAATGAGTTCCTCCATGCATACAGGATGGATATGGGGCGAAAGCTTTCCTAATCCAGATCCTAACACCAGAAATTTTTCCCTTACCATCAGAATGTTCATTATTTATGCGAGGCCACTCTCTAACTACCGGATTATGGTACCTGTCATTGTGTTTATAAGTCATTTTAACTACATAAAGAATTCCCATTTTGTGTCCAGGTCTAACTTCTCTCCTTTTACTCACAAGCCTAAAAGCCACCTTGTGTGACATTGGCAAAATGAAGTTATCGTAGTGGTGTTTAGTTATCCCAAACTGTTTGAGAAATCCCCTTTGGAAAATGCATCTCATAGTAAAAAGGCCGGTGTCAATTGATTATATACGCGAATGATAAAATATGCTTTTTTAGAAAAAGGGCTGAAAAGTGGCATATAGAACTCTTTCTCTCTCTCTCTCTGCATTCTTATTCCTCAGCCAGTCTAGCTTTAGCCTTTAGTTTCCGCCCGTAATTCCATCTGCTTAAGGATAATGTCCTTTCTGGCATACCAAAAACCTCTTGTTCATATACTCTACACGAGTTCTGGCTGATTACTGCAACGTCTGTTTCGATAACTACGTGGATGCAGAGCTTTTTCTGTGATAATTGGATAGCCGTGTTCAAAGTAGAATCCCTTCTCAAGCATAATCTTATTGTCTTTAGCAAGACAAAGATAATCAATAGAGGTGACCTATAAAAGCCGGGTGAAAGAGTATACTCATGTCTTACTCTTAAGACAAATAAGAACAAAAAAAAATGGTATGAGTTAATCTACATGCCTGTAAAAAAAAAGCATGAAACTTTTATCATTTTAATTTGCATATTTCGAATATGTTATTATATTCTATATGTTAAACTATATGGTTTAACTATATAGTTTAAAGGGAGAAAAAAAAATTATAGCAAACAGTTTTTTTTTGCAGTTACTGCTTTCCATAGGTTTATTTCTGGCAAAACCCTAACAAAAGCGATGCTAGTAGATACAGATATCGACAATCCTTCTATCTCGTTCAAAATTATATCATGTCCCATCCCATTGTGTAACATGGGTGTTGTAATCCCATTTGATAAGACAGACGAGAACATCATTACTGACCAGTGTTCACTGCATAACTGACTCTTCGTGTAGACTTCTTCGTGTAGACTTCTTCGTGTAGACTTCTTCTCCACAATTCAATAAATTGAGCAAGAAGTAGCTCTGCTTCTAGCATTTGCATAACTTGCGGTCGTGTTAATACTCACGACTATTCCATGCATCTCAAGAACAGCAATAAGACAACTATCCTACTTTCATTTCAGCAAACGGTATCTATAGAAATGTAGATGTAGATGTGGATGTAGATGTAACGTGAGACAAGCATTCTCTTTTCTTCCTTTAAACACATAGTTTAAAATATAAACTAAGCAGTTGTTATGAGCAACAACAGGCTGGAGAGCCGTTACGGGCATCAATAAAATAACTAAATTAAATTAAATAACGTTGAATATCAATAAGTTAAATTATTGAGTGCATATTTTGTTTTTTACTTTAGTATGGAATGTGTAATTTTGACTGAGAATCAGGCCGTTATCATCAAACGGTTATCGCTGATCTTGCGGTAATAAAAAAAAAGGAATAGAGTTTAGAACTCTATTCCTACGCATTTATTATATAAATCTTTAATGGTGCAAATATAAGAAAACTATATCCACGCACCAAACATTTTATTCATTTTTTTAATCAAATTGTGAATAGCGTAGTCGCTATTCGTATGCTGTCGTTATGGACAGCTAAAAGTACACTACAAACTTACGTAAACAAGCACAGACAGAACTTTGTTTTGTATAAGAGCTTACAATAGTTTTCATCTGTGCATTGACAGAAATCAATATGTTAAACACATAAAAAATTGAAATTATGAACAATTTTTTAAAAAAACAAACAGCAGAAAACATTAATGGGAAGCAAACCCTAGTAAATGACATCAGCACATATGAGATGACATGTAAAATGTTGGAGCTGTGTGACAATGCTATAGTAGCATCTCCAAGTGATGCAGTACGTGATGAGATTATTAGATTACACGCCCACGTACAAGCATTCTACGAAACAGAAGCCCTAGTCAAAGTGATGAATCGTTTTGGTGCTGATGTGGGAACTACTATCGAAGGAGAACTTTTAGCATCTCATATCCCTTTCGTACATCTAATCGACCCAGAGGACCCTACTTGTAAAACTACTGAACCAGTATATGATGATGAGAAATATTCTCTAATTGTGTATCCACCAGATGCAAGTGATTATTATCCTACAACATGGGCAAAGTGGGCCATCTTCTCATACACACACAGAAAGAGAGATAAGATTGTAGATAGTGGGATTGCCATTGATTTCATTGAAAGATATCATAAACATATGCACCGGTACGGTTCTATACCAGCAACAAAAGAACTTGGAGAAGAGCTACGAGAAATTTTAGGAATAGACAAAGATGTCAAATCTGAGTATATAGCTAAGCAGATAAGAATTCGTAGTATTCGTAGAATTCATATTATTCAAAGGGGTAATCCTTATTATGATGATGGTTTTTTCTTCAATCCTATGTCTTTAGAAGATAAAGAACTACTCGCTTTCATTGAAAGAGGTGCTGTTAAAGAAGATAACAGCAGTCAACCGCATAATACGGAGGTTTAGTATGAAAAAACATAATTCTATCAAATTTGAGACACTTGCCACACTTGTGGCAGTTCTCAAGTATTATAAAAACGAATTAATAAAGCTTGGAAGTGAATCCAAAGCGAAATACAAAGCCTTATCACCCTTTAAGAAGGAGACTGATCCTTCCTTTATGGTATATTCTCATGAAAGTGAAAATTCCAATGGAAGTGAAAATGCCAAATGGGCCTACTACTACTACTACTGCTATACTTCGAATGAACACGGGAACCACAATTGATTTTGTTAGGTGGATTGAGCAATGCGATAAAGATGATGCCATGAAGAAAATCAGAGAAATATTGGTGGGAGATGAAAGTCAAACGCAGAATAAGGAGTTTTAAGATGAAAAAACATAATAATATCCGATTTGAGTCATCTGACACACTTGTGGCGATTCTCAAATACTATAGGGTCAAACTGAACGCAGTTAAGAATCAAAAATATAAATATGATGCATTAACCCCTTTTAAAAATGAGAAGGTTCCCTCTTTTAAGGTATTCCCTCCTAATGATACGAAATATGCACGCTTCCATTGTTTCTCTACTGGAATGACAGGAAACGTATATGATTTCGTTATGAAGATGGAGCATTGTGATAAAGATGCTGCCACAAAGAAGATCCTAGAAATACTAGGCGTCCCTATAGGGCATCATATAGACTTAAATTTTAAACTTGCAACTCGTCTTCTCTATACAATACGAGACAAAAATGACAGTAAGCCTTTTGACAAAAACATGTTTAATATCTTCGCAGGCGTGTATAGTCAGTATAAGCAATTATATGGCAAATTGGACAAAGAGGCACATAAATCTATAAAAAATAACATGCTACTGGCATCAGTAGACAGATACGTCCCAAAAGAATTGGATATTCCCCTTATAGATTTTTATAGCTTCATCCTGTTGGCAGAGAAGGCAGAGAAAAAGATCATAGAGGAACTTACACCTGATTTAAAAGCCGAAGCCGAGTTGGTTGTAAGCGGTAAGATCTCTAACCAAACAGAACCTTTGAAAGCCAATACAGACGAAGATGTCGTATTAGCAAAAGAGAGTGTACATCAGAAGGCGAACATAGCGAATTCTATTAGCTATAACTTACAGATGCTTGGGGGAATACGGATACTTGAAAGACAGTATGAACAACCAAAACTATCAACTTATCGCATGTTAGAATGTAATAGTGTTTATAATGGGCTTTATACTTATGGTTTGACTCAGATAACTGATACACAGTCTTTTCCTTTCATGTTATCTAGTCCTGTAAAACTTAGTGGTAATTCAGAGAACAATGCATATTGCCGGAATTATTCCGATACATACAGAGATGGTTTCAATTTTGATGGAATATATATGACTGGAGAAAATACTACAACATCGCATTCAATCAGTTCGTTGGACTTTTCTACATTCCAAGCAAGCAATACATGGACACAATCAGATAATAGATTTGATTATTCTTTAATTAACAACTTTGAAATAACATCAGCCATATTATATAACAACCCGAGTTCAGTGGTTAAGGAAACAAATTTTGAACACAAGGCAAGTACCCACTGTACTAATACCAAAGAGAGTATCGTAGATCTTGAGCCTCCAAAGCTTCCAGAGCTTATAGATGGATACTCTAAAGAAATGTTGGAGATATGGAGAAAATTGGGTGTAACAGAGGAGTTGCTAATAAAATACAATGTAAAGGAAACAAAAGATCATCGCATAGCTTACCTATGCTCAGAGGACGAGACAATATATCAGCTTTATAATATACTAAAGCTGAAAAGGTACATAAGATACAATCACATAGCTCGTGGACATATAAAGAAGTTCGTCTTTGGTTGGAGGGAGTTAGAAAAGCTAATAGAAAGTGGGAAAAATAACGACATGCTCTGCATTGTAACCAAATCTCCTAAGGATGCATTGGTACTCTTATCTATGAAATTTGATTCAATAGCCCCAATGAGTGAAGGTTTCAGTCTCCCAGAAGAGGTAATGAAAAAACTAGTGAATAGCTACACTAAAATCATCTTCCTCTATGACAATGACGAAATTGGAAGAAAAAAAGCCAAAGAAAGAGTAGCGGAACTACTAGACCGGAAGCCATCAGGGAAAGAAACAAAAATCATAAAGATCTTCTTCCCTAAAGACGATAAAGGTAAAGACGTCAGCGACAGAGTTAGCAACATGGGATATGCAGGTATGGAAGTGGAAGAGGCAGTTAAAACTGTAAAAAATGAGATTGAGCAACTGATCGCTAACGAAAATGGTGGTGTATTAAGGGTGAAAAAAGAAGCTGAACCAATAATTGCGAATACTGCTGATGTAACTCAAGAACAGATTACAAAGAAAGATAGGATAATTAAAGGTTCTTCTAAACGATCAAGACTTATTTCTTCTATCAATGATGAATGTACACAGGAGTATTCTAAAGAATTCTTGGATGGCCTTTGTATTTCAAAAGAAGATCTTAAACAATTAGATATATGGGAACATAAAAAAACTAAGTGTGCAATTCTTATCCTGGATGTATTGCAAACATTTGATACAAATAAAAGAAAACATGATATCTCCTATGTATATCACGCATACAACTGGCAGTACACAAATAGTAAAATATCTGATTCCCCAGGCGCCAAGGACTACCTTTTCTTAATGAACTTACTTCACAAGAAATTTCCAGGATCAGATGAATTAATGGCAGATAAACCTCTCGTTATTGCGTCCTCACCCGAAGATGCCCGAACCATTTATTCAAATCGCACAGATTATTATGTTGTAGGAGTAATAGATAAGGACTTCCATTTTGGTGAGGAACAGAGATATTACATGTGTTACATTACAAATAAATTCTCCTCTGTTACTGTATTGGATATGCCGAGTCTAGCCGAAGAACTTAATAACTTTGCCAAAGAAGAGAGAATTATGCCATTCAAGGCCCGTATAGACACGTTTGAAGAGTTTATGAAACTAGAGAACGAAGAACTAGCGAAAGAACTGTCTTAACTCCAGCTTAAACCTACTGTGCATGACTTCGCATACTCTATAGGAAACTATAGGGGTGTCTCTCCTCCCAGGAGCCGTATTGTGTGGTTCTCAGTTATCTGAGCTTCAGTTAGCTCTTGTCTTGATACTGCCCCTTTTTCGATTGCTAGCTCAATATATTTCTTCCTATCTTCTGCTATGCCATTGAGTATCTGACCTCTCCGTGTATCGTAGCGTATCAGTTTCAAATCCCACATAACATATATCTGGTTGATCTTGCCCAATCTTTCTGCTTCATTCTTACTCTTTGTTACGTCAAGAATATAGTCATCATCAATGATATGCCTTTTCCCATAAATATAAACTTCTTCAGCCAACGGACTAATAGGAAACCACGCATCATGCTTTAGATCGGGCGGAATAGGAGTCTTTGTAACTTTTAGGTATTCGATCTTTAGGCAGGAATTATGACCCAAAAGCACGCTTTGCAAGAGGGCATATTGTTTTTCCTTAGATCCAATACGATGAAAGACCTTAGGAAAATCTTTTATTTTACTGAATAGGACACCTTCTTCCCGAAAAGTTTTGTAGGCTTTTCTTAGTATAACCTGTTTTATTGCTGGCATATTTATATATATTGAATTTGTACGGAATAGTACTATAAAGGTAGTGAATTTTTATTGATTTCCAACTATATCTCGTTGATTACCAATAATTTTTATTTATTCAAAATGGTATTTAAATCATCTATAAGAACTCAATGATTTGATTCATTTTTTCTATATTGTACAGTTATTATTAAAGCCTGCTGAAAAAGCATGCAGTGCATTATAGTAGTCCCCGTGTCAATAGAATCAATATACCAGTAGTACTAAACTATATATTTAATATATCAAAAGACTACAATATCATGTATAAAATAAATATAGACTGGAAGTATGTAGCAGATATAATAAAGAAAGTCAAGAAAGAAAATAATAATAGACCCTTCGATAGGAATATAGCTCAAATATTCATAGACATATGTTCAAACGAAAAAGGTTATTCCCTTGAAGATTTGTATCATGCCCTATATTGGGCAAGTACATGCAAAAACCAATTTATAAAGCTTACACCTGATCTTAAAGATGAAGTATTGAGAAAAAAGACAGGAAGTTATCTTAATTCAACTAACCCTAAAAATGTCAGCACAAATAAACTTGCTGTACATAGAGGGGAAGTAATAGATCAACAAAACGACATTCTAAATCCTGTTAGCTATGGGTTACATATGCTTAGTGAATGGCAGGGAGAAGCCAACTTCTCAACCCCTTACATGTTCGAATGGAATGGCTATACAGAAGGGATAAAGCTTGGACAATCGCTTCATGATAGCACGACCAATACACATTTTGTCCCTTTACATTATCCTTCTATTAAGATTAGTGCTAACTCAGAAAACATCCACTGTCTAAATTTTTTCTCTACAGATAGAAGAGACTTCAATCATGATAGGATATGTCTGACTGGTAAAACTATTACAACGTCGTATTCGGGTTCTTTGTCAGATTTACTTTCATTCAATTTCAATGAAAGTCCAACTAGTAGGTGGAGCATGTCAGATAATCCATCTGATTATTTGTTTATAGACAAGTCCAAAATCATTTATTTAGACTTATTCTTTAGTCAAAGTTCAGTGGCTAAAAACAAGCATATTGAACAAAAGAAGGATGTACACCACCTAAGGGTTAGGATGTATATTGTGCCTTTCCCAGCATCAGAGCTTTCGGATAGGTTTTCAGAAAAAACACTATCTTTTTTAAAAGAACTAGGAATGGAAGGCGATTTTATAGATAGAATGGTAAAAGACAGAATGTTAAAACCTCTAAGGAGAGGTGGATTTCTTTTTATTGTAGAAGAAAACGATAATGGTGAACCAATAATTTGGCAAAAATACCCTTTAAATACAAAGGACTATATATTTTACCCTTCTGAGAAAATAAGTGAATATGCTTTTGGTATTAATCTCCTAAAAAAAAGAAGAAACAGAGGAGAGTATAAAAAAAATATATTTATATGTAAATCATACATGGATTGTCTTGTCCATTTAAAACTAGAACACGATGCCATTGCTGTAGCAAGAAAATCTTATCCTATACCGGAGTATGCAGCAAGTTATATTACATCAAACTATGGAGAGAGTTATATTATTGGTGATAATGATAATAAAATATGTTCCTACTGGAAAGAATTAGAATTAAATGCTCGATATAGGAAATTGGGTAAAAAATACGGAGCTAAAACAATATCATTCCCTGATGATGGCAAAGGAGAAGATCTGATTACAAGACTAAAAAATATAGGAGGAATCAATCTAAAAGAAGAAATAAAAAGCATAATAAAGAAATTAGGAACGGCAAAAAAATATGCTACCAAGCAGGAGTTTTTTCCAAATATGGAATTATCTCTTTTCTAAATTAATTAAGAATTCAACATGGGAACTGAAGAAACAAACAACACAATAGAGATTGTAAGACAGATATACCAAGATGATTACTATAAGCTGAAGGGCCACCTTAATCACAGTATGCTATGTATTTATCAAGAAGACCCGGTTCTATTTTGGGATTTGTGGTACGGTCGGAAAGAACCTGATCCAGAAAGTGCAGCGATGGCATTTGGCAAGATGGTACACTCTGCTATCCTTACACCTGAAGAATTCCAGAACGAATATTCGCTAATGGAAGGGAGCATGCCTAAGAGTATTAACATGGAAAAATTCTGTGAAGCTGTCATAGAAGGTAAGACACTTACCGATGCATACATGGCCAACTATAGGGTACTTCCGAAGGATGCACCTGCGAAAGCGAAAGAACTCTACAACGAATTGAAAGGTTATATAAGGTGCAAGCAGGAGGGTAAACCTCCAATCTCTGAAGAAGATATGAGTAGGATAAATACGATCCTTACTAACTACAAGGATCATCAGGGAGTTCAGGAAGTAATTAATAAAGGGGACAATGCTATGAACGAGCTGGAGGTGCGTTTCCAACATGACTGTGGGTTACCATGTAAATCGAAGCTGGACCGTATTCAGTGGGATATGAAAGAAAAGAGGGTATGGATCATTGATCTAAAGACCTCTTCGCACAATCCAACTCAGTTTGTGAGAGAGGTAGAAAGAGGGATGAACAGCTATCTACAACAATTAGCCTATTATACAATGGCAATGAAAGAGACCTATCATCTGTATAATGACTGGATATTTGAGTACTACCTTATCTATATAGGCTCTCGTACATGCAATGTCTATTTAGTTCGTGTGGGAGAAATACTAGAAGACAGAATTTGGAAGATAGATGAAGATATTTGTGCCATCCATGAAAAGATAGAGAGAGGAGAGAATCAATCTCGGGTAGAGAGAATAGGGGTGGACTTTGAAACAAGAGGTAGGTAGTGATCGCTATCCTTAGATGCATTACAGGAATAATCTTAATACAAAGCCATTAAATAATAGCTAAACAAAGGAACAGGAAAAAACGGTCTGGTTCCAACTGGAAGAGAACTGCGACCGAATCATCACAAATGGAGCATTCGCTCTGGCAGGTACAGCTTTTGCTGCCCTAATCACTTACTGATGTGTCAGTTAAATCACCAATTTCTCTGATTGTCTTTTCCTACTACAAATACAATTTAATCTTCTTTTTGAGAAGACAAGTCTTCTTCCAATGCTTGTGGATCTTCACCGTATTCGTTCTTTCCTTCCTGTCCCTTAGCACACAAAAGCCATAGCTCATACAAGGGAATCATTTGCCACCAACCGCTATGTCCTAGATCATGACAACGTTTAGTTCGTTGGGCAAACATAAACCAAAACAAGATTATCCATAGAATGGAGAACCTCGATTCAAAGCAGTGTTCTGTTATAAGACCAGAATCAGATATGCAAGACGGTTCGATCTTCCCTAGTATACAAAATCCTAAAAAAGCAGTTAGAAAGCTCATGATAAACTCCTTTCTACTGATTCGTCCACTAAACGAGAAGAATCCTGTTAATGTCTTAAATATGCTTATCAGTATATCCTGCATACTGTTATGTATTTACTTGGAAACCATTTTGGAGTAAACTGAAATGTAGTGGTTAATTTCAACTTATTTTCAATTCATTCCTCTTTTTTAGAATCAGCTTTTGCTATAACATCTCGATAGTAAGCATCAGCTTCCCTATTAAAAGCATCCCTTATGGGTGTTCCCTTCTTTCCATACTTTTCGTCCAACATTGCATCCGTTGTAGGGAGCTGTCTGATCTTATCCATATCTATCTTTGCCGTTCTATCTTCCTGTTCAGTGTCCCTATAGGAAGCATACTGAAGCTTTGCCTGTTTTGACAGTTTCTGCTTCCACTTTTCTTCGTCCCAGTTCTCCAATATGTTCTGCAAAGGTTCCAAAGCAAAACATTTGGAAGCCATGTCTATTGGGCTGTGTCCTGTATCAATGCTGAGTGGATCATAAAACCGTAGTGAGAAATCTTCTACATGTTCCATGAACTGAGTTGTGTTAAGCCTGTACTCAACTGTAATATTAAAAGACCAACTAAGCCTATAGTAACAGCCGTATTCCTTTATCACATCCTTCCAATTAGATGGATCTACTTCTATGTTAGCGTAGAAGACACGAAGAAAAACTTTATTACCATCCATCACTCTGATATCGAAAGATGGAGGTTTGCAGCTAGTAAAGGAATAGAGATCGTGGCGATAACGATAATGTCTGTCCTCCCCAGAAAAGCCTATGACATAGTAATCTTCGCCGTAACCATCAATGACATAACGCAGAAAGTTAACTTCATGTGATGTTCGATCTGAAAGACCTTCCTTCCAATTGGAATGTGTCTTATCGGTTTTGAGTTGGTAGCTCATGGTGAGCTAATTTACATGAAACTTGTATCCTACTTCTAATCCAAAGTTTCCATATCTATTTTCTGTACCATTTTTCGTGCTATTTATACCTACTTCAGCTTTCGGAGATAAATACAATCCATTCGAGAATGTATGATTATAACCGGCTGTCATTGATACTGACCTAGATAATGGGAAACCTCTAGTTATATCCATACCTACTTCAGCTTTCGGAGATAAATACAATCCACTCGAAAATGTATGATTATAACCAGCTGTCATTGATGCTGACCTAGATAATTTGAAACCTCCAGTTATATCCATACCCACTTCCGCTTTCGGAGATAAATACAATCCACTCGAGAATGTATGATTATAACCAGCTGTCATTGATACTGACCTAGATAATGGGAAACCTCTAGTTATATCCATACCTACGACTGCTTTTGGAGATAAATATAATCCATTCGAAAATGTATGATCATAACCGGCTGTCATTGACGCTGAAGGAGACAATTGAAAACTCTTACTTATATCCACCTTTAAGACTGCTTCAGGAGACAAATACAATCCATTTGAAAAAGTGTATTTATAACCAGTGTTCATTGATATATTGGTGGAGTCTGTGGAGATTGTTGGGTATAACATACTAGAAATATGGAACCCTGCAAAAACCTTACTTTTAGAATTATCACCTGAATTATGGAAATTAACTCCAGTATTAATACCAATATCTGGACTCATATAATCGCCTTTCTCTTCTAGGGTCAAATTAACTGAAACATTTTTAGTGTCGTACACTACGCTCTCTCTTCTTAATATTCCGCCAATTCTAGCTTTGGTTTCAACATTATCAATGTCAGTTTTAGTTTCAGTGCCAATTTTAGTTTCAGTACCTATGGAAATTGTCAATGTATCTTTACCATTAGATTCTTTAACATATACAATTGAGTCATCAGTTAATCCTTCGGCATCATTATCTGCGGAACCCTTGATGTATTCATTATCTCCAAAGCGTGGATGTTCTACCAAAAAATAATGCTGTCCACATTTTAATTCACCATACCGAATAGCCTTTGGATAATCCAATGTTATTTCTGCTTGTAATCCTATAACAAATACAGATAAAAATATAAGTGTTAAAAATCTTTTCAGTGTCAAAAATCTTTTCATTGTTCCAATTAATTTATTGTTCATCAAAAGTTAGCTGTTCTTTTGCTAGGAAGCGATAATCCACAACCTTTTTTACAAGGACATCTATTTCTTTTTTGCCAAAATATTCGACTGTAAAGCTTCTGATCTTATCTCCTTTACCTGCTAGTTCTATTTTCTTCTTCAAATTCTGGTAATCGTCTACCCATCCCCAACCACCAAACATCCATCTATACCACAAATCTACTGGGTCATGAAGGCGATACAATGTCTCTCCGTTCTCATTAGACAAAAACTGGATTTGAAACCTTGAGGCAATATGATACGGATGGTAGTAGACTTTCGTTCCATCATCAAATATCAATGTAATGCTTCTAGCTCCAGCTCCGAAGCAAATCATAGAAAATAAAATAAGAGTTAATAGTTTTTTCATTACAACACAATATTTAATTGTTTATACATCTTTTTCATATCAACCTACTGTGTCAGTTTAATGGATATGAAAATAGTTCCTTATTCTTTTCATCCCGTTTCGGATGAATTTCCCTATATAGGACCCTCTACTAGGCTGAACGACATTATGCGGAATCGCTTCCTGTTTTTTTTGATCTTGATTGGAAACGATGACTATCTGTTCTTCATTCACTGTTTCTTCATTCACAATTAGCTCATCTTTCGTCTGATCCTCTTTCTGTTCTAATGAAGTAACCTTAGAAACAGTTTTAAGAGCAGTCTTAGGAGCAGCCTTAAGGGCTTTCTTTCGTTGGCCAACTGATCCGATGGATTGAATGCTTTTTTGTAATGAAGCCTTCATTTTCTCCTTATCCTTATTACAAGAATGAATCAGTTCATCCAAACAGTCATGATCTCCATGAGTTGAAACATATTCAAATGCCTTGTCTAGTTCTTCTCCTGAAAATCCTAAATAATCTTTGAGAAAATAATGGATGCTTTGTTTATCCTGATGATATGTCTTGACCTCCTGCTGTAATTGCTTAGATAGCTTATCCTGATTCTGCTTAGACAATTCTTCTTTCCACCCCCTAATCTCATTCCTCAAGGCTTTGAGGGCATAGGTCTTCGGGTTCTTCTTGTTTTTGGCATAATCAAAAAGAACAGGAGTAATCAATATTCGTCCTTGTCTCCTTGCTTTCTCTACGTCAATAAGCAAGTTGTAATACTTACTTTTCAGTTCCTGTTCAGTAAAGCCTAATGAAACAAAGAAATGTTGCTCCTCTGGCAGAAGAACATCAGAAAGAACAACTGTTCTACAAAGGTCTTTGTATTCCAATATGCTATTACGATTCTCTGAACGATAGACAGGGGTAAAGGTGATAGCCACAACTTTCTTCCTACCTCCTTTGGGATTAGTACGTTCTTTCTCGTGTTCTAACTGATAGGTGAAGCTGTACGGAGATTTCAAATCTAACTCTCTTTGAGCTGGGTCAATCACACGAGAACGAAAAACTCCTACATCTTTGTATTTTTTTTCTAGCCGAAACATAGCCTTCAGATCTTCTATGCTATAGGTTAAGGGTTTCTTCTGCCCTGATAATAATTCATAAAATCGCATAGAGTAGATGCTATTAAACGCCATTGCAGTCTTCAGTTCATACTTCCTATATCCTTTAGAAAAATCTAATAAAGCCTCATATACTTCCTCATGCAAACGAAATCTAATAATACGATCATATTTGTTAATTTTTGGCTTTACAATTAATGTAAATGCTTCCCATTCTCTATCATTGTCACGTAATATCTTTTTATCCAATAATGAATAGAGAGCCTTTTTGATTTGATAATGGTTTTTGTCATCTCCATCAACCAATAACAAAGAAAAAGACATCTCAATAAGTACATCTCCAAACATCTCAGGACTGATAGAAAAATCCTTATCTATTTTTTTCCCTGTTAGTTCAGCTTGGAAACATTCCACTATTCCATACAGAATACGTTTTTCATATACAGATAAATCATATCTAGCTGTAGTTAAGATATAAGATTGAATTACATCTTTATTACTCAAAGTCCTATTTAAAACAATTGTCTCTATTTTTTTCTCCTGTCCTATTACTTTCAAATCTTTCAA